>NZ_CDRRTB010000007.1:0-34672 GCF_977045075.1 Peptostreptococcus sp.
ATGATGTGGCCTATGTTCTGGCCAAGCATTTTGGTGGTGGCAACCCACAGGACTTTATAAATTATATGAATGAAGAGGCCAAGAAGTATGGGGCTAACAATACCCACTTCAACAACCCTCATGGTCTGCCGGATACTGACCACTACACTACTGCCATGGATATGGCAATCTTGTCTAGGATAGCCTATGGTAACCCTACCATCAGTGAAATAGTAAAGATGAAGAGTGTATCCTTCAAGGCTAGTGATAGGATAAAGGTTGAAAGAAACCTAGTCAACAGCAACAAGTTCCTAACATCTAGTGATACTATCGACTACAAGGGCAAGACTATACCTATCAAGTATGATATTGTAGATGGAATCAAGACTGGCTTCACTGATGACGCTGGTAACTGCCTAGTATCAACAGCTAAGCAGGGTAATATCAGGCTGATGGCGAATGTCTTTTTTGCACCGGGTGGTAGTCTTTATCATGATTCTAGAACCCTAATCGATTACGGTCTAGAAAACTATAAAAGCATCACTATCTATAGGGCAGATGATATAAAGGGTGAAAAATCAGTCAAATTTGCTAAGCCAGGCAAAATAAAGTACAGGCTGGCAAATGACTATAGCATAACTGCTATGAAGACTGATGATGCTAATATAAAGGGATATTCCTACAAGTATAATTTTGATAAGCTTGAAATGCCAGTTAGGAAGGGAGATATAATCGGTACTATGAACATCTATAAGAATGGTGAAATGGTATCTAGTATAGGCCTAGTTGCGGAAAACAGCTCCCAGACCTACCTACAGTTAGTCCTATCTAAGCTCGGTTTAAATAGCGACAAGAAGGCAGATAAGAAGTCAACTAATGATACTAAAAAAGCAGACACTAAGAAGACTGAAGACAAGAAGGACCCTTCTTCAAATACATCAGAACCTAAAAAGGCAGACACTAAGAAGACTGAAGATAAAAAGAATGACTCCTCTAAGGGCTTAATAGGCACTATTAAGAAGGAAGGCTCTTCATCTCTACATGGTGTCCTAGGTATCTTTAGCAATCTCAGAGATTTTTTCTCTGATGCCAAGAGATCAATCTCTAACCTGACTCCAGCTAGCCTGACTCCAGGTAACATAATGAAGTCAGATTTCTACAAGTTCCTGAACAAGGAAATAGGCGACAAGACTGGTCCAGTACCTGCTCCACTTATTATATTTGGACTTCCTATCCTAATACTTCTTATAATCCTTTGGTTGATAATAAGCCTAATCAAGGATATCATAACTGGAAGAAGATATAAGGATGCTGGTGGCCAGCCTAAAAATAAGGGCAAGAAGAAGGCTAAGTCTGAGGTAAAAAAGGAAAAGAGACTAGAAGGTAAACCTGAGCCTAAAATTCAGTCTAAGCAGACTGACTTAGAAAATAAGAACCCAGCTCAGGCTGAACACAATTTAGGAGACCAGACGGATATCCAGTCAGAGGTAAGGCTATTTAGTGAGTCAGACCTAAAGGCTGAAGCTAATGAAGGTCCAAATTCTGGCAATAATGTAGAATAATATTTAAATTAATATCTATAAAAAGAATCCTCTTTTCGAGGGTTCTTCTTTTTTAAACATATAAAATAAAACAAGAGCCCAGTACAAAATACGAGACTCTTGCTTTTAAAAATCAATTATATATTGCACAAGTGATTAAATACGATTAAAACCTCCTGCAAATATATCTATATCAGTTACTATGCTCTAGCAACCCATAATCCGTGAAGATTACAGTATTCGTAAGCAGCTACTACCTTATCGTCATCAGCTATTACGAAGTCTGCAACTGGCTCACCAACATGGTCTAGGTCAACTCTCTGTACAGTCTTTTCAGTTAGAAGTACAACGAAAGCTATGTGGTGTTCTTCAGTCATTGGATGAGCAACGCTACCAACTTTAACACTTACCTTGTTACCAGCTACTTCGATTACTGGAACGTGCTTTTCATTAGCTCCATCTGTAGAATTAGCCTTTAATTCCTTCATGTCTTCTCCACAGCAAGCTAGTGTTCCGCCACCATTTACTACTACTTCTACGACATTCCCACATTTATTACTCTTATAGAATGTTAATTCTCTTGCCATTACATTTCCTCCTTTTTATTCTAACCCACCTTTTGATGGATCTTTTTATATAAATATAAATTGTTTACTTATTTGTGGCACTCGCTACAAGTACCAGTTAAAATAACGTAGCTTGACTTTATCTTTAGGCCCTGTTCATCAAGTAGCTTTTCTGAAAAGTCAACTACATTATTATCTATATCCTTAATCTTTTTACAGTCATCACAAACAAAGTGATTGTGGTCTGTCAAGTTGGCCTCGAAACGAACAGGATCCCCAGGTATATTTACCTTCTTTAGCATGCCGTTCTTTTCAAGCTGAGTCAAGTTCCTGTACACAGTACCAAGACTAAGACTTGGATTGGCCTTTTTTAAGTCATCATAAACATCATCGGCTGTTGGATGACCCTTGCTATCTATCACGTTATTTAGGATTAATTCTCTCTGTCTAGAATACTTCATCTATTACCTCACTACCATTCAAACAAGAAGCTAATCGACAGGTTGTCAATTATCTCCAACTCTCATCTCTTACCTTGAAGAAAGCCTGAGGATGCTTACATACTGGACATAGCTTAGGAGCCTTCTTAGCTATATGGATATGACCACAGTTAGCACATTCCCAAAGTACAACTTCTTCCTTTTCGAATACCTTACCATCCTTTAGGTTCTGAAGTAGAGTTCTATATCTTTCTTCATGTACCTTTTCTATAGCTCCAACACCTTCGAATAGTCTAGCTAAATCTTTGAAACCTTCTTCCTTAGCTTCTTCAGCAAATCTAACATACATATCAGTCCACTCAAAGTTTTCACCTTCAGCTGCATCTAGTAGGTTTTCTTCAGTTGTTGGAACTTCTCCACCATGAAGAGCCTTGAACCAAAGCTTAGCATGTTCCATTTCATTGTTAGCTGTTTCTAAGAATAGGTCAGCTATCTGGTTGTATCCTTCTTTTCTTGCCTGAGATGCATAGTAAGTATATTTATTTCTTGCCTGAGACTCTCCTGCAAAACCATCCTGTAAATTCTTTTCTGTCTTTGTTCCCTTTAATTCTAATGTCATTTTTCATTACCTCCCATAATAAATTTTAATTTTTTGAACGTTTATTTAACGTTGTTAATCTTTTTTAAAAATAAACATAATAGTTATTTCTCTTAATTATACTCTCAATTGAAATTATAGTCAATATTTTTATTAACTATTTTTCTTTTAATTTCAGAGTATTTGTTATTTGAAATAGGTTTTCAATTCTCAATTAAAACCCTAACTACAAAGTTTACCTATAAATTAGTTTACCCATGCTATATACTTTCAAACAAAAATCAACTAAAAAAATTATTCTTAATTTCACATATTCTACTCCAAGAAAAGAAAATGGAGACCCCTACTGGAATCTCCCTTATAATAGTCACTTTTATTTTTTAGTTTGTATACTTATCTTAGTATATAATACTGAAATATAATTACTCGTCTATTACTTCTATAGGCCTCTTAGTCTCAGCTAGCCTATTTAGACTTGTGCATGGCCCTTGATACACCAGCATATATTACTAGTGAAGTAATTATACCAAATAGGGCCTGCATAGAGTTTGCTGGCACGGCTGCTGCAGAAGTCTTTAGACCATACATAAAGATTTCCCCTATAAAGTAGCCAGTAACCATAATTGTACCACCAACAAGTGTACCTATGATTCTTCCTGCCCTATCAGATACCTTCTCTGCTATCAAACCACATACAAATCCTTCTAGACCCTTAGCAATAAGTGTCACAGGTGCATATACTCCATAACCGGATATAAGGTCGGCAAGGGCCGATCCAAGTCCACCAACTAGGGCCCCATGCTTCTTGCCCAGATAAAGGGCTGTAAATAATACCACTGTATCTCCCATATTCACATAGCCATGGGCACCTATTACAGGTATCTGCACTATCATTGTCATTACAGTTGTCAAGGCCATCAATATACCACATAAGACTATATCCTTTGTTTGAAGACCCTTCCTACTTCCTAACTGTTCGCTCATAATAACCTCCATATATAATTACATTTTTGAGACATATCCTGTCTACACTAAATAATATAATACACTTTTAAGAAATATTCAATTATACTGGTAATTTTATTATGTTTGTATGGGTACAATTTATCGATTATACAAGACTAAAATTATACGCATAAAAAGGGGATTGGCCTGGCCAATCCCCTTTAATAATCTTAAATTATAGAGTATTATTTTCTGCTGCTGCAGCCTTTACGCTTGCATAGTCAACCTTTTCGCCCTTTTTCTTTCTTTCCATTAATTCAGCTGTAGCTGTGAAAAGAACGTCAGTTGATGAGTTAAGACCAGTTTCACAAGAGTCCTGAATAACACCTATGATGAAACCAACACCAACAACCTGCATTGATATGTCTGCTGGTATACCAAATAGTGAACAAGCTAGAGGTATCAATAGTAATGATCCACCAGCAACACCTGATGCTCCACAAGCTGATACAGCTGATAGAACACTTAGTATAATAGCAGTTGGCATATCAACCTTAATACCTAGTGTATTAGCTGCTGCCAATGATAGTACAGCTATTGTTACAGCTGCACCGGCCATGTTTATTGTAGCTCCTAAAGGTATAGAAACTGAATAAGTATCCTTGTCTAGACCAAGGCTCTTACATAAGTTCATATTGACTGGTATATTTGCTGCTGAACTTCTTGTGAAGAAGGCATACATACCACTATCCTTTAATGTCCTCATTACCAATGGGTATGGGTTAGTTCTTGTGCAAACCCATACGATGAATGGATTTACAACTAGGGCTATAAAGAACATTGTTCCAACCAATACTAGTAATAGCTTACCGTAAGTTGTGAATATTCCTAGACCGTTTGTAGATACTGTGTTAAATACTAGACCCATGATACCGAATGGTGCACAGTTGATTACCCACTTAACTGCCTGAGATACTGCATCTGAAATGTCTACGAATATCTTCTTAGTACCTTCAGCTGCCTTTCTCAAAGCGAAACCAAATATAAGTGCCCATGTTAGTATACCTATGTAGTTACCATTAACAATTGCATTTAGTGGATTGTCTACTATATTCATTAATAATGCCTTTAAAACTTCTGCAATTCCACCTGGTGCTGTTACATCTGTTGCTCCCTCAGCCAATATAAGCTTAACTGGGAACATAAAGCTTGCAACTACTGCAATTAATGCTGCTGAGAATGTACCAATTAGATATAGAACAATAATGCTCTTCATATTAGTCTTCTGCCCTGCCTGATGCTGACATATAGCCGCAATAACCAAAACGAAAACCAATACTGGTGCAACTGCCTTCAGTCCACCAACGAATAATGTACCTAGCATTCCTATTGCTACTGCCTTTGGTGCTGCCACACCTAAGATAGCACCTAGAACCATACCAATGATGATACGCTTAACTAGACTTACGCTATTCCATTTTCTGAGTAAATCTCTCATAAACTCAAACCTCCTACTAATTTAGATAAAGCTATTATATAACAAAATATAGGAATAATCAAATATAAAAAAAGCGTTTTTCCTATATTTACAAGGAATTTATCCTTATTATTGAATGTAAATTAAGGAAAATAAGTTTATAATTTAAATTTAATCAGAAAATAGACCTTTTAATTTTATATCAATTATCCCTTTATACCTTATTAGATATATTGTCTATGTTTTTTTCAATAAAATAATCTAGCTAGGTGATAGACCTAACTAGATTATTTTTATTTGCTTTATTGCTTAGTTATTCCTTTGTTTATAACTTAATAGGCTACTTAGTATATTACTCGCTTTCTTTCGTTTGATTTCTTGCTTCATTTCTTACCTTATTCCTATATCATCTTCTTTAGGTACTGGCCTGTATAGCTCTCTTCTACCTGGCATATTTCTCTTGGGCTTCCACTTGCTATTATAGTACCTCCCCTATTACCACCCTCTGGTCCCAGGTCGATAATATGGTCTGAAGTCTTGATTACATCTAGGTTGTGTTCTATTACCACAATACTATTTCCAGTATCGGTTAGCCTCTGTAGGACCTCTATCAGCTTCCTTACATCCTCTGAATGCAGGCCTGTTGTAGGCTCATCTAGGATATAAAGGGTCTTGCCTGTAGGTCTCTTACTCAGCTCGGTAGCCAGCTTTATTCTCTGGGCCTCTCCGCCGGATAGCTGAGTAGATGGCTGCCCTAGCTTTATATAAGATAGACCAACGTCCATCAAGGTTTCAAGCTTTCTCTTTATACTAGGTATATTCTCAAAAAATTCCAGGGCCTCTTCAACATTCATTTCCAGTACATCTGCTATGGACTTGTCCTTGTATTTAACCTGTAGGGTCTCCCTGTTGTATCTTTCACCCTTACATACCTCGCAAGGAACATAAACATCTGGCAGGAAGAACATCTCTATCTTTAGGATACCATCACCCTTGCAGGCCTCACACCTACCACCCTTGACATTGAAGCTAAATCTTCCCTTCTTATAGCCCCTAGCCTTGGCTTCATTGGTCGATGCAAAAAGGTCCCTAATCATATCAAATACACCTGTATAGGTAGCTGGGTTGGACCTAGGAGTCCTGCCTATTGGGCTTTGATCTATATTTATAACCTTGTCTACATTTTCTATGCCTAGGATTTCCTTGTGCTTACCTGGTCTAACCCTAGACTTGTTAAGCTTCTTAGTCGTAGCCTTGTAGAGAATTTCATTTACCAGGGTTGACTTGCCTGATCCTGATACACCTGTTACGCATATAAACTTTCCCAGTGGGAACTTTACATTTATATTTTTTAGGTTATTTTCACTAGCCCCTCTTACCTCCAGGAAGAGACCATTACCCTTTCTTGTCTTTTCAGGAATAGGTATCTTAATCTCACCACTCAGGTACTTGCCAGTAATCGAATCCTTATTTTTTATAATCTGGTCTAGATTTCCCTCAGCAACTATCTCACCACCATGTATACCTGCACCAGGTCCTATGTCTACTATATAGTCTGCAGCCCTCATCGTGTCTTCATCATGTTCTACAACTATAAGGGTATTACCTAGGTCAGTTAGGTTCCTAAGCGTGGCAATCAATTTGTCATTGTCCCTCTGGTGAAGACCTATACTAGGCTCATCTAGAACATATAGGACACCCATCAAGGCCGAGCCTATCTGGGTAGCCAGTCTAATTCTCTGGGCCTCGCCACCTGAAAGAGTTCCTGCCTTTCTTGATAGGGTAAGGTAGCCTAGGCCTACATTGTATAGGAAGGATGCCCTTTCCTTTATTTCCTTGACTATATCCTTAGCTATAACCTGGTCCTTCTGGCTCAATTCTAGGTTAGAAACATAGTCAATTAGGCCTTCAACAGATAGGTCAGTGACCTCCATTATATTCTTACCATTAACCCTTACTGCAAGTACCTCTGGCTTTAACCTTTGGCCATTACACTTAGGGCATGGATTTTCTGCAAAGAAGTCCTCTAACTTGTCCCTCATAAAGTCTGAGTTAGTTTCCCTGTACCTCCTATCTATGTTGACAACTACACCCTCATAGTAGTTTTGGTAGGTCTTCATACCACTAAACTTTGAGTCGAACTCAAAGGTTAATAGGGTATTGCCCTTGCCATAAAGTAGCTCTTCAACAAAGTCATCTGGAAGATCCTTAAATGGTGTATCTAGGGATACCCCATAGACCTTACATAGGGACTGGATCATCATAGAGTAGTAGGTATTGTCATTAAGTCCATTGCTCGACCAGGCTGCAATAGCCCCCTGCTTAAGACTTAGGTCCCTATTGGGCACTATTAGGTCTACATCTACTTCCTTACTCTCACCCAGTCCATTACACATATCACAGGCACCAAAGGGAGCATTGAAGGAGAACATCCTAGGAGATAGCTCCTCGATACCTATACCATGGTCAGGGCAGGCAAACTTTGTAGAAAACATAGTTTCCTCTTCCTGCCTAATATCCTGTACTATTACCAGGCCATCAGACAATTTTACGGCTGCCTCGATTGAATCAGCCAACCTGGCCTCAATACCAGACTTTACTATTATCCTATCTACAACTATTTCTATGCTGTGTTTCTTATTCTTTTCCAGGTCTATATCATCGTTTATATCATAGTTTTCACCATCTATCCTTACTCTGACATAGCCCTCTTTCCTAATGTAGTCTAGGGTCTTCTTATGGCTACCCTTCTGGCCCCTAATTATCGGAGACAGAATTTGAAGCCTACTAGACTCCTCATATTCCATAACCCTATCAACTATTTCCTGTATGGTCATCTGGCTGATCAGCTTGCCACACTGGGGGCAGTGCACCTTGCCCACCCTGGCGAATAGGAGTCTTAGGTAGTCATATATTTCTGTGACTGTACCCACAGTTGACCTAGGATTCTTGGATGTAGTCTTCTGGTCTATGGAAATAGCCGGAGAGAGACCATCAATGTAGTCTACGCTAGGCTTGTCCATCTGGCCCAAGAACTGTCTTGCATATGAAGATAAACTCTCTACATACCTTCTCTGGCCCTCAGCATATATGGTATCAAAGGCCAAAGAAGACTTACCCGATCCAGATAAACCTGTAAAAACTATAAATTTATTTCTGGGTAGGTCAAGGTCAACAGCCTTTAGGTTGTTTTCCCTGGCCCCCTTTATTCTTATGTATTCGTTCAAAATCTTCCCTTTCTATTACTTTTTCACCAACAAGTCTTCAGTGACAATCTTTGGTACATGGTGGACCTGGTCCTGGTCCCTATAGTACTTAATGTCGTCACCTTCGTGTACATCATCTATTACAACCTCTTCTAGTGGATAGCCTACAGCAATAAGTAAAACTAGCTTAAGATTATCTCCTAGGCCTAGGGCTTCCTTTATTTCCTTTTCCTTATAGGCTCCAAATATACATACTGCCTTGCCCTCTGCCCTTGCACCTAAAGCAATGGTCTGTGCAGCTATACCAACATCCTCAGTCATACACCTTCCATAGTTACTATCTTCGAATAAAAGTATATAACCACCCGGTCTCTCACCCTCGACTGGACCTGGCCAATCCTTTAGGTAGCCTGCCCAGAATATATTCTCAAATATCTTGGCCTTGGATTCTTCATCAGCCACTAGGTCAAACCTAAGCGCCTGCTTGTTCTTGCCACATGGGGCATACCTCACAAGGTCTACAAGGTCTAGTAATTCTTGTCTTGATACAGGTCTTCCATCATACCTTCTGCAAGTCCTGTTTGATTTTACTAATTCTTTGAAATTCATAGTATTACCACCTTTCAATTTTATATATTTGTCTTTATAATTTTACTACTTTTTATTACTAGTTATTTATAGCCTATCTGGAATTTGTAATTTTAAGTCTTTTGTATGGTATCCTGATATAGGTAATGGTTAGAGCTTTTTCTCCAAAATCATAATCTTGTCTCTAAGTTCAGCAGCCTTTTCAAACTCTAGATTTTCAGCAGCAGCCATCATTTCTGATTTTAGAACTATTATAGCCTGACTAATTTCAGCCTCATCCTTTAGGTTCCTTACATCATTTACATCGTAGGATTCAACTTCCTCTGCTATTTTTGTTGCCTCTATACTATCCCTTACGCCCTTTTGTATGGTCTTAGGTACTATGCCATGCTTTTCATTATAGGCTATCTGGATAGACCTTCTTCTTTCAGTCTCAGATATTGCCCTCTGCATAGAGTCGGTTACCCTATCAGCATACATGATGACCCTTCCGTTTGCATTTCTGGCAGCACGACCAATGGTCTGTATCATAGATGTTTCTGACCTTAGGAAGCCCTCCTTGTCAGCATCTAATATGGCTACAAGTGACACCTCAGGTATATCTAGTCCCTCTCTCAATAGGTTGATACCGACCAAGACATCAAACTTGCCTAGCCTTAGGTCCCTGATTATTTCAGTCCTCTCAAGGGTTACTATATCTGAGTGCATATACTTTACCTTGATACCAGCCTCTAGTAGGTACTTTGTTAGGTCTTCACTCATCTTCTTGGTAAGGGTAGTTATTAAGACTCTTTCGCCCTTTTCAACATTTTTATTTATTTCTACTATAAGGTCATCTATTTGGTTTTCAACCGGTCTTACGCTTATAGTTGGGTCCAAGAGACCTGTAGGCCTGATTATTTGCTCTGCAAAGACCTCTGTATGCTCCATTTCATATGGGCCGGGCGTAGCAGTCGTAAATAGGACCTGGTGTATGTTAGATTCAAACTCCTCAAAGTTGAGCGGCCTATTATCGTAGGCTGACTCTAACCTAAAACCATTTTCTATTAGGGACTTCTTTCTAGACCTATCTCCTGCATACATACCCCTGACCTGGGGAATGGTTACATGGGATTCGTCTACTATTATAAGGTAGTCCTCTGGGAAGAAGTCCATTAGTGTATAGGGCTTTTCTCCCTTGGCCCTGCCTGTTATATGCCTAGAATAATTCTCTATCCCCTGACAAAAGCCAATTTCCCTAAGCATCTCTATATCGTACTTGGTTCTCTGCTCTATCCTCTGGGCTTCAAGTAGCTTGTCCTGGGCCTTAAAGTCCTTTATAGCCTGGTCTAACTCCTCTTCTATAGTCCCAATTGCTCTTTCTATTCTTTCAGGCGTAGTTACATAGTGGGATGCTGGGAATATTACCACATGGTTTCTCTGCCCAGCCACCTTACCTGTGAGATAGTCTATTTCTGTGATCCTATCTATTTCATCACCAAAAAACTCTATCCTTATGGCCTTTTCATCATTGCTTGCTGGGAATATTTCTAAAATATCTCCCCTAACCCTAAAGGTACCCCTGATGAAGTTTACATCATTTCTTTCATACTGGATTTCCACCAACCTCTTGATTATGTCATCCCTGTCCCTAACCATGCCAGGTCTTAGTGACAGCATCAGCTCCTTGTAGTCTTTGGGATCACCCAAGCCATAAATACAAGAAACGGATGATATTATAATTGTATCATCCCTTTCTAAGATAGCGGCTGTGGCCGAATGCCTTAGCTTGTCTATTTCATCATTTATGCTGGCATCTTTTTCTATATAGGTATCACTGTGGGCAACATAGGCCTCTGGTTGATAGTAGTCATAGTATGAAACAAAGTATTCAACAGCATTTTCAGGGAAAAACTCTTTGAACTCACTATAGAGCTGGGCAGCCAGGGTCTTGTTGTGGGCAAGAACAAGGGTCGGTTTTTTCACTCGCTGTATTATATTTGCCATAGCAAAGGTCTTACCAGACCCTGTTACACCTACTAGGGTCTGGTATTTATTGCCTTCTTCTATGGATTGAGCTATCCTATCTATGGCTTCAGGTTGGTCTCCTGTCGGCACATAGTCAGATACTAACTTAAAATCCATACTGTGCATCTCCTGTCTATCTACTTATTTATATAAGCTATTATTTCCTCTGCAGCCGCCTTTGCCGCTGCATCTCCAATTTCAAAATCATATTCCTTGGACCAGTCAGTGAATACATATAGACACTCCTGGCCATCCTTAATTCTGAATTCAATCTTTTTGATATCCGCCAAAGGTATATCTAGCTTTGTAACCTTTTTAGGTAGGCCTCCATGTAGGCTCTTCCTGCTATATTCAGCAAAAAAGGTTTTGTCTGTAAGGTAAATAGTGTATACATCTGGCTCGAGTCCAGAAGTCTTGTTATGTCCTAGTAGACAATTGGCTACCATATTTGTACCCTGCTTTTCTAGGCTCAATCTCCTCTTAGTTTTAAAGGATACCAAAACCCTTTCATTGTTAAATACGTCTGTCATGATAATACCTCCTTTAAAGTTACCCGCTATAGCTAGTCCAAATGTTTAATCTAAATAAGTCCATAGAAATATATAATTCCAGAGGCTAGCTATGAGGCAAGGTAAGAATATTAAATAAAAATCATAGCAATACAAAGCAAAGTAGGTTTACTTTGTACTACTATTATACCACTTTAATAGATATTAAGATATAACTATATACGGTGGTAATTTATAAATTTTCCTACTTGTATTATATTTTTTTATAATGTAAAATCGTATTAAGATTGTGTTTAAATTGTATAATTTAAATAGAGATTTGCCTATGTGACCTTTCACATATGATATAGAAGCTAAAGGAGGACATATGAATAGCATAAATTTTAAGAGAAGAATCGTATTTATCAGTCTGGTCTTTGGCCTAACTGCCCTGGTAGTATTAAATATTAAGGATATATATTCTATATTGGACAAGATACTTACAGTGCTTAGCCCAATACTACTAGGCTGTTTTATAGCCTTTATACTAAATATAATAGTTGAAAACGTGGAGAAGAGACTACTGGATAGGTTAAACTCCAAACCTTTAAAAAAATTGAAGAGGCCTATATCTATACTTTTGGCCCTAGCCTTCTTTGTACTTATTATCTTGCTGGTATCTAGGATTATCATTCCTCAGATATCTAAATTTATTGTGATTTTTACAAATAATTTCCCGGATATATACAAGGAGATAATAAACTTTTTAGCTGGTCTATCAAAGGAATTCCCTTCGATCCATTCAAAGCTTCTGGCTAGCAACCTAGATGCCCAGGAAATTTTAAAGAAGCTAGTAAGCCTATCAACTACTTGGGCTGGTGGCATACTTAATATTATCAATTCAGTCTTTAGTGCAATCGCTAATATTGTAATTGCCTTGATCATAGCCATCTATATACTTGCTAGCAAGGAGGTACTAAAGAGTCAATTTACTAGACTATTTGCTACCTTTGTACCCCAGCATATTTTAGACAGACTTTACTACCTGCTTAAGGTTACAGATCAAACCTTCAAGGCATTTTTTGTAGGCCAGTTTTTAGAGGCAATAATACTTGGAGTCCTATGCTCTGTGGGTCTTCTAATCTTTGGCTTCCCTTATGCCTTCATGATAGGTTCAGTTGTCGGTGTAACAGCCTTAATACCAATGGTAGGTGCCTACTTAGGCGGACTTTTTGGCTTCCTGATGATCTTATCTGTGAACCCTGTCAGGGCCATCGCCTTTATAGTATTCCTAATAGTCCTACAGCAGCTAGAGGGCAACCTAATATACCCTAGGGTTGTGGGCTCTTCTATAGGCCTACCTGGAATCTGGGTATTTGTAGCAATCATAATCAGTGGTGGTTTGTTTGGAATTACTGGAATTGTGCTTGGTGTCCCAATAATAGCCAGCTTATATAAGATTCTTAAAGACTATGTAAACAAACACCAGAAGGCACTTGACTAGAAGCACCTTTTGGCAACTTAAGAAATAACTTTTAAGAATCATCTGATTTAAAGTAGACCTTCTTGAATTTAAGTCCTATACTTAACTTGTATATACTTAGTATTCTTAAAGCAAAATTTAAAGGTGCAGACCTGGTCTGCACCTTTAAATATATAATTTATCTTCAGTTTATTTTTAAAATTATCTAGGAACTTGGTATTAGCTATTTACTCTTCATTATAGATTAAGTCCTCAATTCTACCATGCTTTTCATAGCGTGTCAACCTGTGAACCTTGTTGTCTTCATCAACGAAAACTACCCTAGGCTTGTGGTCCTTGGCCTCCTCGTAGTCGCATGTACAGTAGGCCATTATAATCACCTTGTCACCCACACTTACACACCTAGCTGCAGCACCATTTAGGCAAATTATACCACTGCCTCTTTCTCCACTTATTGTATAGGTTTCAAACCTACTTCCGTTGTCTATATCGACGATTTGAACCTTCTGGTACTCTCTTATACCTGCCGCATCTAGCAGGTCTTCATCTACAGTTATACTCCCTACATAATTTAACTCTGCCTGGGTAACTGTAGCCCTGTGGATTTTACCACATAACATATCTACCTTCATTGATATTTCCCCCTTAATTTTACTGAGATCCTGAGTCTCATTTTTTAAATATAAGCTCTCCAATAAAATCACAAATAAACCGGCTTATGAGTATAGATTCACTTGAATTCTATCTACCAGTACATCTTATCACAAATGTAGTATCAATACAAGCTACATAAAAACCATTCCTACTTTATAAATTACACCAATAGGGCTACACCAACTACTGACATAACTGCACCTAAGACCTCATACTTGCTTACCTTCTGCTTATAGCAAAAGAACATTATAGGTATTATCATGACAGGAGACATGGTCATAAGAGTTGATGCTACGGCAGCCTTTGTATACTTAATAGCAAACATTGATAGAACAACTCCTATAGTAGTACCTATTAAAGCATTACCAAGCGTTACCTCTATACCCTGCCTTGATGTAAATAGCCTCTTAACATCTGGCCACCCCTTAGTTAGGCTACACATTACCAAAATACCTACTAGGCCTCCCAAGAGTCTAATTTCTGTAGCTGGTAGGGCTGGTATATTTTCTAGACCTGCCTTGCTAAATAAAACACCCAGGGCCTGTCCAATTGATGCCAAGAAGGCGAAAATAAGCCCCTTTGGATCTCCCTTTACCTTTAGGTTAGATGATCCTCCCTTGGCTATAACTAGCATTATTGCCCCAATTACAATCAGCATACCTACTATATTTCTAGGACTTAGCCTTTCTCCAAAGAATATCCTACCCAGTATAGCTGTTAAAACTGGTGATATAGTATATATAAGTAGGGTAATCTGAGCCCCTATCCTGGTAAAGGCGCTCATCAAGAAGGAATCACCCAGAGAAAATCCAATCAAACCAGACATGGCAAGGAAAAAGGCCCCCCTAAAACTAAGGTCGGTTGATAAGCTTGACCTATTAAATAATACTATTATAAGGCCTATTGCCAGGAAAGCAACTATCTGCCTTGCAACATTCATAGCTACTGCAGAAAAGCCTACCCCCTTTTTTTCTACTATTGTACTACTGACAGTCCAACAAAAAGATGCCATCAGGGCTGTTATTTCACCAATAAACATATATCTCTCCTTTAATCTAAAATACTTATTTACAGACTTAATATTTCTATTATTGAATTCCACTTTATTCTTTAATAAATTAATCCATATTTATTATATCTTTTTTGGACCACTTAGGCAATAAGCTTTCTTGTACTAGAGAATAAAAAAAGTGTCCGCATAAAATGCCGACACTTTTTTATATAAGTATTAATTTTCTAACTTAAATCTCTTGGTTAATACAAGGATTACTTGTATTCAGCCATCAACTTTTCAAATACTGCTAGTGACTTCTCACACTTTTCAGTTTCAACACAGTAAGATAATCTCATGTGTGCCTTTGAGCCGAATCCTGTTCCAGGAACTACTAGCATGTCATGAGCCTTAGCCTTTTCAGAGAATGTTTCAGAATCTCCATCTGGAGCTTCAATGAATAGGTAGAATGCACCAGCTGGTTTAGCTACCTTGTAGCCTAGCTTAGTTAAACCATCATATAGAATGTCTCTGTTCTTCTTGTATACTTCTACGTTTGGTGGTACGCTTACACATCTTTCAACTACAAGCTGGAATAGTGTTGGTGCACAAACATAACCAAGTACTCTTGCTGCTCCACCTACTGCTGCCATAAGTAATTCATCATCTACTTCGCTTGGAACTAGGATATAACCAATTCTTTCACCTGGTAGAGATAGAGACTTAGACCAAGAATAGCAGATTACTGTGTTCTTGTATAGGTTTGGTATAAAAGGTACTTCAAGACCATCTATTAGAACTAATTCTCTGTATGGTTCGTCAGCTATGATGTATATAGGATGACCATATTCTTTTTCCTTAGCTTCTAGTAATTCAACTAAAGCCTTTATTTCATCTAGTGTATAGATAACACCTGATGGGTTGTTAGGAGAGTTAACTATTATAGCCTTAGTGTTAGGAGTTATAGCTGCCTTAACACCTTCTATATTTAACTGCATGTCGTCCTTGCAAGGTACAAGAACCTGCTTACCACCCTGACCATTGATGAATACTGTGTATTCTGGGAAGAATGGAGCTAGAACTATTATTTCATCATCAGCAGATGAGATTAAAGCCTTAAGAGTAATGTTTAGAGATGCTGCAGCACCACAAGTCATCAATAGGTTGTCCTTAGTATACTTAGTTCCAAATCTCTTGTTTAGGTCATCAGCTATAGCTGTTCTACAACCGTCATGACCAGCACCTGAAGAATAAGAATGGTATACCTTTGGTTCATAAGTCTTTATTATATCTATAATTGCATCCTGTACTTCCTTTGGAGCTGGAACTGAAGGGTTACCTAGTGAAAAGTCTAATACGTTTTCAGCACCTATTTCAGCTGCTCTCATAGCACCGAATCCTGCTAATTCTCTGATTATTGATTTTGCTGTACCTAATTTTACCATTTCCTGAGAAATCATAATAATTACCTCCTAATTAATGTTAGAAATCTTTTTTGAAAATTACTATATTTAATACTTGATTCCTCTAGAACCTAGCCCAGAGGAATCAAGCTTAAAGTCATATGCATTTTTTATAATTGCTTAATTCGCTCGATGAATCTCAATACAAATTAATCTAGTGGATCATTTATTGTCTTACCAACCTTTGCTACAGCACTTATTAGTGTAAGTACTATTGAGCAAACAAGAGCTGGAACAACCCATTCGAATCCGTATGTACCTAGTGGTAATGAAGCACAAGCCTTAGCAGCACCTGCAAGAAGGTTTCCACCTCTCATGACTGAAGCAAGGTTTATACTTTCGATTAAAGCTACTGCGAATGCACCTATAACAGCACCTGTATAAGTCCAGTTGTACTTGATCTGCTTGTCAAATATAGACATGAATATAAGTACTATGATAACTGGGTATATAGCTGATAGGATTGGAACTGCTATTGCTATAAGACCGTCAACACCGATTAGTGAAAGAACGAAAGCTATAGCAATACATACGCAAACTATCTGCTTATACTTTAACTTACCACCTGAAATAGTTTCAAAGTAGTTACCACAAGTTGAGCTTAGTCCTGTTGAAGTTGTTAAACAAGCAAGAGCAACAGCTATACCCATGAATACCTTACCAACGTTTCCTAGCATTAATTGAACCATACCTATAAGTAATACAGTTCTTTCAGTTTCACCATTGAAGTGGCCACCAACTGTAGCACCTGCATAAGTTAAACCACCGTAAACTAGAGCTAGTAGTATGAATGCAACGATACCAACCTGAACACT
Organism: Peptostreptococcus sp.; assembly: GCF_977045075.1. NCBI lineage: Bacteria > Bacillati > Bacillota > Clostridia > Peptostreptococcales > Peptostreptococcaceae > Peptostreptococcus > Peptostreptococcus sp. The sequence continues at coordinate 17,242 of NZ_CDRRTB010000007.1, forward strand.
TACCTTGAACTGAACTTCCTTGTCGTGGTATCCACGTCTTATAAGGTCACTTATAACTATACCAGCCATTAGAGGAGAACCAAGAGCATCCATTGTCTGGTAACCTTCCTTAAATGACATTGTAAATAGTCCTTGCACATCTGTTGTAACCTTAGGATCTGGTGGGTTAACTATAGCTATAACCACAATAATCGCCAAGATTATCAAAAGAGCTGGTGTAAGATACTGACCTATGAAGTCGATAACCTTACCAGGATTTAATGTGATGTAAAGTGTTAAACCGAAGAATACTATTGAAGTAGCCCAAATTGGAACTGATGGGAACAATGATCTAATAAATACTTCATGTGTTGTAGCACCTGTTCTTGGAATTGCGAAGAAAGGTCCAATTGTCAATATAGCGATTGTACCTATCAACTTAGCAAATTTAGGACTAACTCTCTTACCTAGGTCGTCTGCTCTACCACCTAATCTAGCTGTAACGATAACACCTAGTATAGGTAAAACTGGGTCTGAAATCAAGAATCCAATCATAGCTGTGAACCATCTATCACCAGCTAGAACACCAAGGTGTGGTGGGAATATCAAGTTACCAGCACCAAAGAAAATTGCAAATAATGCAAAACCACAAACGATAACGTCTTTTCTTTTAATTTCCATACTCATTCACCTTCTAAAATAGATTTGCCATATAGGCTTAGTCATTAAAGACCATTAACTACGTTATTTGGTCTTTCTCCATTCATAACCTTAACCATGTCTGCATATGACCATTCTGACATTCTTATGAACGCATCATCAGTTGTACCTGCTATATGAGGAGTAATTGATAATCTAGCCTTACCAGCCTCAGTTAGGTTAAATAAAGGATGATCCGCACTTGGTGGTTCTGGAGCTATAACATCTAGTCCTGCAAAGATTCTACCGTTGTTTAGAGCCTCTGCTAGGTCTTCATTGTTAACTATTTCTCCTCTTGCAACGTTGATTATTACTGCATCCTGCTTCATCTGCGCTATAGTTTCCTTACGAACCATGTTTCTAGTAGTATCTAGAACTGGAACGTGGTAAGAAATTATGTCACACTGAGCAAGTATTTCTTCGTATGTACAGAAAGTAAGATCATTTTCTTTTTCATAGTCTTCAGAAGCTCTGAACACATCATAATAAAGAATCTTGCATCCAAATGCCTTAAGCATTCTAACAGCCGCCTTACCTATAGCACCTAGACCTACAAGTCCTATTACTCTTGAGCTCAATTCGCTCTGACCCTTAACTTGATATTCTCTGAAGCTTTCATTAAATCCGTCAACACCCTTAGCTTTTATCTTTGCATCTGCTTCTGGCATTCTTCTTAAAGAAGTTATCATATGTCCAAGAGCTAATTCTGCAACTGGTACTGCGTTAACGGCCCTATTATTGCAAACATAAATACCCTTTTCCTTGGCTGCTTCTAAGTCTATCTTGTCGAAGCCAACACCTAATGAATGAATAAGCTTACAATTATCAAGCTGTTCTATTACTTCTCTTCTGAAATGATCAACTGGACCACAGAAAACTATGTCTGCATCCTTACACTGTTCAACTAGTTCCTCATCTGAACAAGGATAGTTGATATACTGGAAATCCCAACCTTCTGGCTTTTTAACGCCGAATCTTTCAATAATATTTTTGTTACAAGTTACTCTAACCTTAACCATTAATTTGCCTCCCTAACTATAGCTAATAAGCATTCGTATAATAAAAATTTTAAATAAATTTAAACAATCCGTTATTTATTTAACCAATGTGTTTAAATTTTTTAGACATACTTGTTAGATTTACTACAGTAATGTCTATTTTTAAACAAATTGTACTCTATACCTAGGGAGAAGTGCAAATCCCTAGGTATATTATACAATAATTTTTTGTATTTTACTACAGAAATTTTATATTCACAGTATTATCTAAACAACTTTTTCAAAAAACCTGTTGAAATAAATTTTCTTTTTCGTTAATAAAATTACATATTCGCCTTTTCAGCCTTTAATGCTCTAACCTTATCGATTAGTATTGGCATTATCTTGTGTAAGTCACCAACTACACCTAAGTCAGCTACATCGAATATAGGAGCCTGAGCATCCTTGTTTATAGCTACGATAAATTCAGAATCTTCCATACCAGCTAAGTGCTGTATAGCTCCTGATATACCACAAGCCATGTATAGGTCTGGTCTAACTGTCTTACCAGTCTGTCCAACCTGTCTTTCTCTACCGATCCAACCAGCATCTACGTTAGCTCTTGAAGAAGTAACTAGACCGCCTAGTTCGTCAGCTAATTCCTTTAATACATCGAAGTATTCTGCATTACCGATACCTCTACCACCAGAAACTAGAACCTTAGCTTCTGTGATATCAACCTTAGCATGCTTTTCCTTGATTACTTCTCTGATTTTGATGTTCATATCAGCATCAGTGAATTCAACCTTGAATAGTTCAACTTCACCAGTTCTAGAAGTGTCTGTAGGAAGGGCCTGCATAACACCTGGTCTTACAGTTGCCATCTGAGGTCTGAATTCCTTACAAACTATTGTAGCCATGATGTTACCACCGAAAGCTGGTCTAGTCATAAGTAATAACTTAGTTTCTGGATCTATTTCTAGCTTAGTACAGTCAGCTGTTAATCCTGTATGTACTCTTGCAGATACTCTAGGAGCCAAGTCTCTACCTATTGAAGTAGCACCGTAAAGTACTATTTCTGGCTTCTTAGCTTCTACTATTGCGTTTAATGCCTTAGTATATGGTTCAGTTGCATAGTGCTCCAAGATTGGATCTTCTACACATATAACCTTGTTTGCTCCGTGGTGGATTAGGTTTTCAGCTAATCCCTTTACTTCTTTTCCTAGTAAAACTGCAACTACTTCCTGTCCTAGGTCAGCTGCTAATTTACTTGCTATACCGATAAGCTCGATGCCTACTTTTTGAACGACACCGTCTACCTGTTCAACTACTACATAAATATCCTTGTTCATTAGGTAATCTTCCTTTCAAATCATTATTTTTTTTATAATTGTAATTCTCTAGTATCTTATATAAAATACTTTTCCTGTAACTTAGCAAGAATTGCATCAGCTGCTTCTTCTGGAGTTAATCCTTCTAGCTTAACGCCTTTGCCCTTAGCCTGCTTTGTAAATGACTTTTTAACGTTTGTAGGTGAACCCTTTAAACCGATATTTGAAAGATCTAGTTTGTCTTCAATGTCCTTCAATCCCCAAACCTTCATTTCCTTCTGATAAGCATCGAATATTCCGCCTACTGTCATGTATCTTGGGTTTATTTCTTCGCTTAGTGTAGTAATTAGGCAAGGTGGCTTTATTTCAACTATGTGATATCTATCTTCGAACTGTCTTCTAACGATGAACTTGTCACCTTCAACCTTTAGTTCTTCACAGTAAGATACCTGAGGTATTCCAAGATGCTCAGCGATCTGTGGACCAACCTGTGCTGTGTCACCGTCTATAGCCTGTCTACCTGCTATTATTATATCGTAATCAATGTTTCTAAGTGCACCAGCTATTGTTGAAGATGTCGCCCATGTATCTGCTCCACCGAAAGCTCTGTCAGTTACTAGAACTGCATCATCTGCTCCCATTGCTAATGCTTCTCTAAGTGCAACTTCTGCCTGTGGAGGTCCCATTGATACTACTGTTAAAGTAGATCCTGGAACTGATTCCTTGATCTGAAGTGCTAGTTCAAGACCTGCCTTATCGTCAGGGTTTATGATACTAGGTACACCATCACGGATCAAAGTATTCTTTACAGGGTCAAGTTTTACCTCTGTTGTATCTGGTACTTGTTTTATGCAAGCTACAATTTTCATCTATATATACCTCCCCTTATTTCAATAAGCTTGATGCTATAACCATCTTCTGAACTTCAGATGTTCCTTCGTAAAGTGAAGTTACTCTGATGTCTCTGTACATTCTTTCAACTGGATATTCCTTAATGTAACCATATCCACCGTGAATCTGTAATGCTTTGTCAATTATCCATTTTGCTTCTTCTGTAGCGAATAATTTAGCCATTGAAGCTTCCTTATCAGCTGCTTGTCCTAAATCCATCTTATAAGCAGCATCATAAACAAGGTGACGCATAGCTGCTAACTTTGTTTCCATTTCTGCTAGTATGAACTGAGTATTCTGGAACTGAGCTAGTGACTTACCGAACTGGTGTCTAGACTTAGCGTACTTAACTGCTTCTTCCATAGCACCCTGTGCAAGTCCTAGAGCCTGGCTAGCGATACCTAATCTACCAACGCTTAGAGTCTTCATTGCGTTGATGAATCCCTTACCTTCTCTACCTAACATACAATCCTTAGATACTCTAACATTTTCAAGAACAACATCACTAGTTGGGCAACCAATCATACCCATCTTGTTTTCTGACTTACCAAAAGATACACCTTCTAACTTAGAGTCCACTACGAAAGTAGATATACCCTTAACGCCTAATTCTGGATTAGTCTTAGCGAAAACTATTACATAATCAGATACTGGAGCACCAGTTATGAAAGTTTTTCTTCCGTTTAGGATGTAGTCATCACCATCTTTTTCAGCAGTTGTCAATATAGACGCTGCGTCTGAACCAGCTCCTGGCTCAGTAAGACCGAATGCGAATAACTTTTCGCCTGTAACCATTGGTCTAAGATACTGTTCCTTCTGCTCTTCAGTACCATCTCTTAGTATTGGAGTTGACTGTAGAGAGTTTGGAGATGATATCCATATAGTAGATACACCAGATGCCTTAGCTAATTCTTCCATAACTATTGCATATGAACGGTGGTCTCCACCTGAACCTCCATAAGCCTTTGGTATCTTAATACCTAAAAATCCAGCTTTAGCCATTTTTTGATAAATTTCCATAGGGAAATCGCCAGTTTCATCAACTTCTTCTGCAGTTGGTTTAATTTCATTTTCAGCGAATTCCTTAGCTAGCTGACGAACTAATTCATGTTCTTTTTCGAAAATCATAGATTGCCTCCTTAAAATTTTAATTTTTTAAATTAAATCATATCAGCGAAAGTCTGTAATGCAGTTTTCGCCTGTTCGAAGTTAGTCATTTGCTGGTCTACCTCAACTAGTATATGCATGATACCTGCATTTTCTAATTCTTTTCTGATAATTGGATAGTCGAATTCATCAGAATCACTAAACTTAGTCATTAGGTAGATAACACCATCTGCCTGGTGCTTCTTAACCTTGTCAATTATTATCTGTCCCCTAAGTTTTTCTGGGTCATACAACAAAGTACTTCCTTCTATATCTGAAATCCACTTAGATAAGGCTCTAACTGGATTACCAGTACCTTCATCAACTAGATAGTCAAACTGTCCTGATTCATGGTTGACATTGTCATCAACTATACCAAGCTTGTACTCATCTAGTATTTCTAGCATACCTGGGCTGTTTGCAAGAATACCAGTAGTTACTATCTTCTTGCCAGCAAATTTTTCTTCAGGTATCGCCCTTAATTCTTTATTTAATTCTTCTAAAATAGCTAAATGCTCTGCCTTGTCAAACAAGAAGGCACTTGTCATTACTCTAGCTCTTAGGCTAGGTGTAATTGTGTTTAGGTGACTAGCTGCTAGAGAACTGAATTCCTGCATTGCCTTTCTGTGCTTGTTGTAAAGTACTATAGCCTCTTCAACCTTAGCATCTTCTATCTTGCAACCAGCTATTCCTTCTAACTGTTCTCTTAGCTTGATGTACTGCTTTTCATTGTAAGTAATACCAGCTTCGATTTTTCTGTTCTGTCCGTAGCCTATATAAAGGGCTGGAACCTGCTTTATAGCTCTCTTCCAGTTCTGGCTAAGACCCTTTAGACCATCGCTTAGGCCTGGTATGATCATACCTGACATCTTGTCAAGCTTACCTTCAAGACCTAGGTCCATTAATCTTAGGATTATAGCTGCGTAGAATGCTGGGAAGTATTCCTTTGATAGACCTACTTCACCTTCTGCACCCCATACACCTATTGGTACCATGCCTGCAGCATATACTAATTCTTCTGGTGTATAAACTGGTGCGCAACCTATAACCTTCTTGCCTTCAGAAACATACTTGTCTACCTGTTCTAAAAGGTCTACATCAAGTTTACCTAACAATACATCTATATTACTCATATTAGTGCGCCTCCTTCATCTTTGCAGCTTTATTAGCTTCCATTAGTTCTATAAGACCCTGTACTCTAGTATCATACTGAGCTTCAGAGAAGTTTCTTGGATCCGCCTGGTCACCATCGAATGTTGCTGTTGGTATACCTGTCTTTTCTCTTATATCTCTTTCCATCTCGTACATGATACCTGACCACTGCTTACAGCTTCTATTGATGTGGATTAACATACCATCTATATTGTTTTCTTCAATTACCTTTAGTCTCATATCAGTTGCTCTTTCGTATGAAATAGCATTTGGAGTTCCGCAGTAAGCCTGCATTAACTGATATGTATTGTCATAGATATATCCGAATGCATCTGCATAAACTGTACCACAGACATTAACACCAGCATCCTTAAGCTGCTTGAATGTATGTCTTAGGTGTGGCCAACATGCTATACCTTCGAATAATACTCTGAACTTTTCTTCGCCCTTAAATGTTGACTTACCAGTTCTTACATTTTCGTCGAATTCTTCAGCTAGCTTTTCGAATGCCAAAGCTGATTCTAACTTACCTCTTGCACAAACCGCAACTGCCATGTGGTTGAATACATCAAAACCTGAGAAAGGTGATGGTGTATACTTAGCATATCCTGTAGCCTTTAACCAAGCCCTACCTGTTCTCTGAGATATCTCCATAACCTCTTCAAATTTCTTTTCATCCCACTTCTTGCCAGTTAAGTCTTCTAGCTGTTTGATAGCATGATCAAACTGACCCTTTAGGTATTCAACTCTGTCGTCACCTGCTTCATAGTCATTGTTGTAAGGAACGTCTATTAAAATTAAAGGTATATTCAATTCTTTAGCTATATTTTCGTACCACTTGATCATACAGTTACAAATATTGTTACAGCAAGCAACGAAATCTGGCTGTGGCATATTTAACTCTGGAGCATCCTTAACGTCCATGTATGCCAAAGATATTCTAGCATAAGCACAGATGTCATTTGAATATCCTTCATTTTCAGCTATTTCACACATTCTCTGTCCGCCACCCTTAGCAGATATAGCAGCAGCCTGGTTTTCTGGATAAACAACCTTTATATCCATAGTTTCAAAGATTTCCTGTGGAAAGTTAGATGCACACCATCCAACTAATTCACCATTATTCTTTGCCTCCCAAGCATCCTTATAGTGCCTTGCAACAATTTCTCCTAACAATACTTTTGCCGGCTTTTCTTCTACCATTCCTGTATTACTCATGATAAGCTCCTTTCTCGTCTAGGCCATATATTAAAGTTCCTAGACAAACTCCCATATCTTATTAATTGTTATTTATCTATTACTTGTTTTCGTCTTCCCAAACAAATAATGTCTTGTCTTCTAACATTGCATTGATTTCAGCATCTGAGTAGCCAAGTTCCTTCATTACTTCAACACCGTGTTCACCTATGAATGGCCCTCTGTTATATGGAGTAGGTCCCATTTCCTGGTACTTAACTGGGTGCTTACAAAGGATTCTTTCTCCCTTTGGATACTTCATCTTGTAGAAGCAGTCATTTGCCCATGCCTGTTCGTCTTCTAATAACTCTTCCCAAGTCTTAGCAAGTGCGAACGGAATGTCAGCTGCTGTAAGTATTGGTGCCCATTCTGCATAAGTCTTTTCACCAAATCTAGCCATCGCTCTGTCATATACTTCTGTTCCTAAGTTGTTAGCTATTACATTCTGAACTGGGAAGAATCTATCATCATTCACCATTTCATCTAAACCTAAAGCTGTAAAGAACTTCTTGAAGTATGTATTGTAGTCAGGCATACAAGTCTGAACATATCTTCCATCCTTAGTCAACCAAGCAGCATTAACTGGGTTGTTAGCTTCTCTGATGTTGATTGGATATGTTGCACCATAATCCTTGTACTGAGCAGCCTGAATCATCATACCCATGTTGAATATAGCTGATTCGAACAAGCTTGTTTCAACCTTTTCACCTTCACCTGTTAATTTAGCATGATATAATGCAGCTAGTACACCAGCAGCAAGGTTTATACCAACATTGTGGTCACCTATACCTGGAACAACGTTCATAGGAACATCTGACTTCTGTCTTAGGTTTTCAAGATATCCACCTCTTGCAAAGAATGCAGTGAAGTCGAATCCTGGTAGGTCTTTGTCCGGACCATATTCACCATAACCAGTACACATAGCGTATACTAGGCTTGGATATTTAACCTTTAGAGTTTCATAGTCAAGACCTGCTCTCTGTAGAGCCTGAACTCTCCAGTTAGTTATAAGGATATCAGCCTCATCAAGTAGCTTAAAGAATGCTTCCTTACCCTTAGGATCCTTCATATTTAGAGATATACACCTCTTATTAGCGTTTTCTAACTCCCATGTAGTATTTTCATACATATCTAGAGGTCTACCTTCTGTTGGGGCAGTATACCTAAGTGGATCTCCCTTAGCACTTTCTACCTTTATAACATCCGCTCCTAAGTCAGCTAGGAACCTTCCTGTTGTAGCAGCTGCTATAAAGTTAGCAAGTTCAACAACTTTGACACCTTCTAATGGTTTCTTTCTTGTACTCATTACAAATACCTCCTACTAAATAACATTTAATGATTACCAATTACTTATTAGTCTCATAGGTAGTTTTCCATACCTATAATCATTTTATATTTTAAATTTAATTTAAAAACAAAAGTATATTTTGGTATTTAAAAGGCTTTCCTCATTTCCGAGGCAACCCTTTGCCAAACACATAAAAATTACATAAAATAAAATATTTTTCATAAATATCAAATATTTATTTCACATATACTATTTTTTAATTTCTTTATTAAAATAGTTTTAGGTTAAATGCCATATTTTTTAATTTTAGTCTACTTGTATACTAGGCATTGACAATACTTTATCATATTTTTTAACCATTGTAAATACTTTTTTAAAATAATACCTACCACCCGCTTAAGATGGATAACACACTACTTCATAAGCTTTACATAATCCTGGTCTGCACCCTTGAAGTATGAAATATATTCGGGGTCTAGACTGACTATACCTGACACTGTATCAATGTGGTTTGTCATACATCTCAGGGCTCTTTCAGTGTCGTTTGCCTCAATGGCCTCAAGAATACTCTTGTGCTCATCTATAAGCTTGCTCAACTTATAGCCCGACTTAATATAGACATTCCTCCACCTACTTATATGTAGTAAATGATCATTAATCAGCGGCAAAATAGCATTATTCTCAACACTCATGATAATATAATTGTGGAATTCTTCATCAAGTTCCTTGAACTCCATCAAATATTCATTTTCGTGGTAGAACTTTTCTTGTTGCCTCATATTTTCTTTCATCTTAGTAATAGTATCAGACTTATCCTCCTTTTGCATAAACCTGTACAAGATTTCCTTTTCTATGGACAACCTAATCAAAAGGGCATTCCTTATGTACTCTAAATCAATATAATTCACATAAGTACCCCTTTGAGGATATACTGTAAGGAAATTAATCTGTGCAAGTCTGGCAAAAATATGTCTGATTACAGACCTTGACACATTATATTCCTCGCAGATTTTATTCTCACTAATCTTACTTCCTGGGTTTAACTTCAAACTTATTATCCTGTCTAAAATGTCAGAATAAATGAAGTCTGAGGATAACATTTTCTCCATAATATCAACTCCACATATATTTCAATACTAGTATACCACTTCAGGAAGTAACCGTCAATTTATAATTAGATGTATTTTTCAGAACTTTTCAAAGGTTTTTATAAGATAATTTAAATCGGCTAGTAGCAAGAGTTTCAGCCTTACTTCCTAGATCTTTTATTTTAATATTTTTTAATAAATTTTTGATAATATTTATATACAAATTTAGGCTTTTTTATGGAGATTTTTTTGCGTATTTTTTCAATAAAATTTATGAAATTTTTATGGAGATCTTTTATATTTCCCTTTGCTTATAAACGGATTATACAAACCTACCAAACCACACTGTAATGTGACCTACCAAACCATACTGGCTTGTATCCTATTATTAAATATGCTATAATGAGTTAGTTAACTTCATTGAAACTATACACGGGGGTGTACCGGTTTCGACGTGGGTTTTGAACTTGAGACAGCATGTCGTGTTACTCTGGGTCACGTAAAAACTGGGGAATTTTAAAACAAACGCAAACGAAAATAATTTATTAGCTGCCTAGTTGCAGCTCGTCCCTCTTAGTCCTCCTGCCGATTAAGAGCTGACGCTATTTATGCAGGGAACTGCTTTGGGGGTTGTCTTGACCCATTGCGGACTAATTAAGGCTGGACGATCATGGAACCTGTCACTCGGTGCCATGAGAGTTGAGATTTTAAAAGAGATGACTAAGCATGTAGACGTAGCAGGGAATGGGCTTGCGGACAGGGGTTCGACTCCCCTCATCTCCACCAATTATATTTTACAATCATATTTTATTAGAAGTTAATGTATTGGAAATGCTAAGTTATATAGTTTGGCATTTCCTTTTTTAACGTCAAAATAACACATCTATAACACAACTGTGTATTTTTAAATAGTATAATTTGCGTCATTATTTACACGAAAAAGCACCCCCACAGGTGCTTAACAATTTATAATAAGTATTTTATTTGACTTTCTATATAGTTAATTTTATCTATGAGTTCAACATTTTCCTTAATTTTAGGAAACCCGATTTTTATACAAATACATAATACTATTATCATAGCTACAATAAGACTTGATATTTTAATAACAGACGTAGAAGAACGATCTATAAACTTCAAAATAGCATCGATCGAAATCTTATGAAAATTATCCAAGATTAACCCAATAAGTAAAATTATATATATTGATAATTCAGTAACCAATGAGATAAGTATACCAAATATAACTGGTACGATATATGAATATACTTTACTATTAAATCCATCTCTATGGGCATCTTTTCTTGCTCTATATTCATCCAAGTACATTAATATTTCATTTCGTTTTCTTGTACTATCAATACATTTATCTCGTCCTATTCTATTTATTATCTCCCTTATTTTATCAAACTCTTTCTTATCGTAACAACAAATCATGCAATCAAATTCCTTTTCGTAATAATTATAATCCCTTCTCATTTTAAGCCTCCCATTATGATTTATTTTTTTCTGTAACTACTGAATAAAATCGTATTATATAACTACTAAATATAATCAACAACTAATACTAAAAATTGAATATCTTATTAAGTGTGTCAACTGCTTTTTGTTTCTCTGTGTCCATCACTTCAGTGTATATATTAAATGTTGTTTGTATATCTGCATGACCCAATAGTGTTTGTACTGTCTTAGGTGGTACTCCATTTTCAAATAGTCTTGTTGCATACGTTTTTCTTAGCCCATGGAATTTAATTGGTTCTATACCTAATGTCTTTAATATAGATTGTAAATTCCTATTTGGCTTTTTATTGTCTATGATCCTGCCTATTTCATCAGCGAACACATAATCACTAATATTATAAGACTGGCCATACTTCAATTTATTTTCTAATTGCCTTTTTCTATGTTCTTTTAGCTTAGGTATTAACACTGGAAGAGGTATAACTCTTGTTCCGTTCTCTGTCTTTGGTGTCTGCTCTATGGTCTTTAACTTCTTTTTCATGTTATCATCATACACAAAGGTACGTTGAATAGTGTTATATACTTCAATTGTGTTGTTAGCAAAGTCTATATACTTCCACTTTAACCCCAATATCTCACCTAGTCGCATACCAGTAGCAAGGGCAACTATGTATAATAACTCTAGCTTGTGGCCCTGTATTGCCTCTATAAAGCTTGCTTGTTCCTCTGCCGTTAATACTTTCCTCTTCTTGGTCTTAGTTATTTTAGGTAATTCAACCAATGAACAAGGGTTTTTAATAATAATCTCTTCACGTATAGCCGTATACAAGCATGCTTTTAATTTAGTGTTTATTCTGTGTATGGTTTGTGGCGTTATACCCTCATTCATTAAGTCCCTGTATTGCCTCTTTAAGTCTGTTTGTGATAGCTTTTTAAGTCTAACCTTACATATTGACCTACCCTTAATATATAACCTTTATATGGTTTCATAATCCTTGAATGATGTTGCCTTATAAGAGGGCTTTTTATCCATAAGCCAGGTATAATAATAGTCTGCTAGTGTGATATTATTATAATCAACGTTATAGGTATTTAATAGTAACTCTTTTTTATAGTCTTCTAGTTTGTCTTTTACTTCTTTTTGAGTCTTTCCATAGAACTGTTTTCTAAGTGGTTTACCCTCTTCATTGTGACCAATCATTATAATAGCACGCCACATAATACACTTACCTGTATCATCAAACTTATATTTACTTATATTACTCTCACCATTTGCACGTTTGACCATAATACCACCTCACTTTATTTTGTTAGAACTTCAAACCAGTCTTCAGGGAATCCAATTTCATATAAATTAATTGTTCTATTGTGTTTATCTAACAGAGTATGAAGCGAAGACACAAAACTTCTCCATATATCCTTTGAATATATTAAATCTTTTATAGCCAATATGTATGCAAATAATTTTGTATCATCATATATATTTACTTTGCCATTTTTATATTTGTTTGCTATCTTAATACTAGATAAATTTGTCCCATACAATCTACCGTAGTGAGCACATTCATTTCTAAGTTTGTTTAAAGAACCAACCCATGATTTCAATAGTTTACGGCTTACTGGACAAAGTTTTTTATATATAAACATTTGTTGGTCTGTGGTAAGTAATTTATATATTCTCGATATAGTTCCAAAAGAAAGAACTTCAACTAGAACCCATATTGGTATATCTCCATTATATTTTTTATTGTGATGTCTAATAAACAACTTATTTTTATTATCATCTATTGAAGTATAAATATCGTCTAAAATTTTATCGTGTTTAAGCTTAATTTCTTTTTCGTAATCTTTTAAGAATCCTTTTTCTTTTTCTTTTTTATCGATAAAATTTTCACTTTTAAGGTATCCTAGTGGACCGCATGAATGTGCTATCGTATAGGCTACATACGTCCTAAATGATAACTCTACTATTTCTAAAACAGATACCACAAGATGTCTTAATTCCTGGTCAAATAGATATATATTTTTTATATCATTGAACTTTACTCCTTGCTTGTAACTACCATCTTTTTCTTTATATTTTATTAGATATGCAGTAAATCTATAATAATTTATGTTTTGTATAAATAGTTTTGCGTCATCAAAATCTTCTACTATCAAACCTCTGTCTTTTAGTATGTTTATCTGTTCTTCAAAAGTTGTTGCAGTTTTAGTAGCCACTCAATCACCTCCATAAAAATAGACCCACCTGATATAATCAAGTGGGTCAAACGTTCTTGTACGATCCTATTGAGCATTGTTAAGAGGCCGAACCGTAACTCTAGAATTATACATCCTATTGAGCATTGTTAAGAGGCCGAATGTATTATGTAACCTGATTATATACCAAAAAATACCATTTGTATACATTTTTATCATATTTTATTTTTTTTTACGTTTTTATCGTATTTTATATTTCATAATCACTTAATTCAACTGTTTTATTCAATTCAAATAATAATCCCTTCGAATGCTAAAACCTCTTGCGTAGTAATCTCCCCCACAAACTCAATAACAAAACGTTATTCAGTATTATAGTTCTATTACATCTAATCTATCCAATTAAAAGTAACACCCTTTTTTAGGTGTAACATTTGTGTACTTTTGACCCTGTAAAATCAATTCTAAGCCCTTTTATATAACGTCTTAATAAGTTTGTATAACCTATAGTTTAAAAGACCTTATACACGCTATTATCTTAATTATTCACGTGGTAGAGTATATTAATTCTAGAACTTGCAAGCAAGTGGGCCCTATATTATGGGGTAATGTGATAATTATTTAGAATAAATCATCATTTAAGTTATCTAACTTATATAAAATGTGATTAGCTATACTACCTTGTGTTTCAATAAAATCCAGTAGCTCATGATCTTTGTGTATATGTTTAAACATATGTATCGCTTCTATATACCTTTTATAATACTCAATTAATGTTTGCCTATCCCTTATTTTAGGCTGTGCATCTCCTGAATTTATCCTATATATTTGTATTATTGCTTGGTCTGGTAAACATACCCCTTTAATATCCATAAGGGTGCTAACCAGATATTCACAAGCAGCTTTATCAATTTTTTCATTTGGGAATGCTTTGTGTAATATTTCAAAAATCTCAAGTTTGGCAATATCACGATCTATGCTATTATTGATTATATCGTTTATAACTTCCTTTAATTTAGGTAATTCATATACCGTGACTTTTCGCCCATTATTTTCTATCAGATCACTTACACTTATATCCCCGACCTTTGCAATCTGTTTCATTCGCTCGGGGTTTGGTAAAGAACGACCTTTTTCCCACATAGAAACATTACTTTTACTTGTGTCAAACAACTTTCCAAACTCTTCTAACGTCATTCCCTTTTCTAACCTTATTTTTTTTATTCGGCTACCAATCTTTTTTTTATCATCATCACTATATTTTTTCCTTTTATTCTCCATAATAATTCATTCCTTTCAATGTGATTATAACATGTAAAATGTGCAAAAACAACCATAAGTTAAGAAAGGTTAAAATTATATATTGACAAACAGCAATCACAAGCTGTATTATATGGTTAAGAAAAGTTAAATTTAAACAAGGTGAAGAAGTGGATAAAATTAGAGGTTACAGAAATATGCTAGGTAAAACACAAAGAGATATGGCCAAGATATTTAGTATTCTGTACAGGCCTACAATCAGAAAGTACAGGGCAAAATTTCATTTAAAGATAGTGAAAAAACTATGTTTAAAAATATGCTATTACCGTATTTCTCTAATATCACAATAGACGATATTTTTTTCGATCGCATTAAGAAAAGTTAACACTATAGAAAGAAGGTGAATAAATGAAACTAAACAATGTTGTGGCCTTTATGGAGTGTGACGAAGTGCCTTATATCCTATCAAATATTATTGCTAAAGGTGTAAAAGTAAAACATAATTCTATAACAAGGACCGTAAGAAAGCACGAAAATGACTTTGAAGAGTTTGGAAAGCTCGGATTTAAAATCCGACCTTCAGACAGTGGACAGAGTGAAAAAATATATAAACTCAATGAAGACCATGCCATATTACTAATTACATATCTGAAGAATACCGATATAGTAAGGGAGTTTAAAAAAGCACTAGTTAGAGAGTTTAGGCAATTAAAAGAAGAGGTTACCCAGTTTCAAATACAAAGAGCAATAGAAAATCCATTAAGAAAAAGTCTAACAGACGCTATTAGCACATGGTAACATGGCAACAAATGGAGTTATAAGGCTATAACAGACCTGTTATACAAATGTGTTACAGGCATGTGTGCTAGTAAATTAAAGGCTAGCAGAGGTAATAAAAATGGTATTGGCTTTGATCTATTAGAAACCAGAGAGATAGAGTATTACAAGGAACTAGAAAGCATTGTAATTGCTCTTATAAGCCTTAATTTGATATATAAAAATATTAAAAATGAATTATATAGTAAGGAGTTAAAAAGATGTATATAGTAGGACCACACGAGATTACAACAAACGAGATCATAGAACTTAGAAAGATATTCAAACGAAAGGAGTTAGGCCACTTCTTATTAGCTAGAAGCATATACAAAAGCATTTATGAGTTAGAGAAAATAGAGGATAAAACCGATACAACATGGCTAGAGGAATGTGCAATTTCTAGTGTGCTTGCATATGGTTATAGACTAGGTGTGCAAGCCGAAAAGAATAAACATAAATCAAATAAATAAATGATATTAATGGTTAAAAAGCAGAGGTTTTTCTGTAAGCATTGCGAGTCAACATTTATGGCCAAAACGCCTATCGTAGATAAGGGGTGCTTCATATCGAATAATGTTAAAAGATCAATGGTTTTAAACCTATGTGAGACTAAGTCAATGGACCTGATTGCAAGAGAACACTGTGTATCTCCTACTAGTGTTGCCAGAATACTCCGTTTAACTGAAGACAGAAGAAGAAAAAATTTTCTTCCTAGGATTCTATCAATAGACGAATTCAAGTCAGTAAATACAGTTGATGCGTCTATGAGTGTAAATTTAACCGATTTAGAAGCTGGCCATATTTTTGATATCCTGGCAGATAGGAGACAAAGATACCTCTTTGAGTATTTTAACTCCTATCCCTTGAAGGTCATAAAAAATAGAGGCTTTATATAAGCCCCCTAAAATATGTGTCAACTTTTATAAGTATAATGCATAAGCCGGTAGTTTTGATTCAATAATAAGAAATACTTATAACAAATTATAAGAATTTATAGTTATGATTTTATTTGATTTTGTGATATAATTTAAGAAAAAATTTAGGAGTTGTGTTATGAGAATAGATAAAATATTAAGTGATGATAAGTTACATATATCTTTTGAGGTATTTCCACAAAAGTATGGTCAACCTATAGAACCAATATTAAATACAGTTGAAGAGATATCAAAATTGCACCCGGCATTTTGCTCTGTAACTTACGGTGCTAATGGTGGTGCTAGCGAAAATACAGTTAAAGTAGCAAGCTACATAAAAAATGAGCTTAACACACCAACGCTTGCCCATCTTACTTGTGTAGGATCTAGTAAAGATAATATAGATGAGAAATTGGTGCAATTAAAAGAAAATAATATACAAAACATACTTGCTCTTAGGGGAGATATCATAGACAAAGAGAAGTTTGCTAAAAAAGATGATTTACTGTATGCAAGTGAATTAATAGAGTATATCAAGTCGAACTATGATTTTTGTGTAGGTGCAGCTTGTTATCCAGAGGTGCATCCTGAAAGTAAAAATCAAAATGAAGATATAAACTATCTAAAACTAAAACAGGATATGGGTGCTGATTTCATTACTACACAGATGTTTTTTGACAATTCTATTTTTTATAATTTTATGTATAAACTGAGAAGTGCAGGAGTAAATATACCTGTAGTAGCTGGTATAATGCCTGTTACTAATGTAGTTCAATTAAAAAAGATAAAAGAACTGTCAAATGCAAATATACCTCCAAAATTCTTATCTATAGCTGATAAATTCCAAGATGATAAGGATTCTATGAAACAAGCCGGTATAATATATACATGCAACCAAATAATAGATCTTATATCAAATGGTATAAACAATATACACATATATACTATGAATAACGCTAGTGTAGCAAAACAGATAATGCAAAATATGTCGCAT
>NZ_CDRRTB010000008.1:0-30388 GCF_977045075.1 Peptostreptococcus sp.
TGGCTGATAAGGCGGTAAATAGGCTTGCTAAAACCAGTGCACTAGTACTGCACTTTCCTATAAACATATTACCCATGCCATTTTCCCTGGCAGGCCTGGTTTTATAGGTCAAAAATACTCCAGCCAGTCTCCCTACAATAGGCATAAAAATCAAATATACAGCCATATTATAGTCTATAAGAGTTGCCATAGCCACAATCTTCAGGACTACAAGGACCACTATAGCCAATAAGCCATTAGTCCCTAGTCTTGGGTCCTTCATTATCTCCAAAATCCTATCCTTGGACCTATAGGAAAAAAATCCATCAAAGGTATCTCCAAAACCGTCCATATGAAGACCACCTGTTATTATAAGCTCCAAAATCAGTATGAGAGTAGCCAATAAGTAGATGTTGTCTATACCTGAAAAAAGCCAACTAAAGGCCCTGAAGCCTACAAATAAAAGCAGGCCTATTACGGCACCGACTACTGGAAAATATACAATACCCCTTTCCATGTGTGGGTCATAGCCAATATCCTTTTTTATACTTATCCTGGTTAAAAATTGAAGTATACTGATAAACCTCATACTCGGCACCTCTCCTAGCTCTCTTGCCCCTATCCAAATAATTACAATAAGGGCCTTCATAAACACTTTACATATATAGCTCGCTTACCTTGTCCCCATAAATCCAGGGACTACTTTACCCTAATAGGCTGGCCTGATACCACAAAATACATGGTCTGGCTCCTATCACCGATATACTTGTTGACCCTGCCAGCCACCTCCTGAAAGTACCTGGACAGGCTACTATCTCCAACCAGGCCCATGCCCAGTTCATTAGTTACAAATACCAGGTCTAGATCTTGGTCAGCTACTAGGTCTAAAAGCTTGTCTAGCTCTCTAAAGACAAGGTCTTCTTTTTCCTGTCTGAGGTCCTTGTCACTAGCATCAAAGTCCATATGACCCTCAAAGATTATATTGGTCACCATCATAGTCAGACAGTCAAATAGGATAGCCTTGTAGCCTGTATCCAATATTGATTTGTCGGCAAAATACTGGTCGAAGTCCTTATAGGCCTCTAGGGTATCCCAGCCATAGGACATTCTTCTTTCAATATGCTTGGCCTTTTTTTCTGCCATCTCATCGTCAAGTACTTTGGCACTGGCTATATACAGGACCTTGTCCTGGCCATTTATCCTCGGGTCTAGACCTAGGCATAGGTCTTCTGCAAACTTACTCTTACCCGAATTTGCCCCACCTGTAAGCAAACTAATTCTTGCCATACCGTCACCTACTTATCCTGTCCTGACTCATATGACCTTAAAAATTCACCCAGGGGCTCTTGGCTGAACTTGGCCATATTGTTGTAGGCATATATTGCAGAATCTATTATAGGCATGGCTAGGGCTGCACCAGTACCTTCACCCAGGCACATATTCATATTTAAAATAGGGTCTAGCTTCAAGATTTCCATGGCCAGCCTAGATCCCCCATGTCCTGATAGGTGGGATGGAATCAGATAGTCTAAGCACTTTGGATTAATCCTGTTGGCTATAAGGACAGCTGCATAGGATATAAAACCATCTATAACTACAGGTATCTTGTTGGCAGCACATCCTAGAATTACACCTACCATACCACCTATCTCAAAGCCTCCAACCTTGGCTAGGACCTCTATACCGTCAGTTGGATTTGGATTATTTACCTCTATGGCCTTCCTGATCACATCCGCCTTGTGCTTGAGATCCTTACTTGGGTCTTGTGACTCTGAAACCACAATATCCATCGGATCCTTACCGGACATGACTGACAAGATAGCAGTAGCCGGAGTAGTATTGGCTATACCCATCTCTCCTATACCAATTATCCTGTAGTCCTCTACAATGCATCTTTCAGCAACCTCTATACCAATTTCTATAGACTTGACTGCATCATCAAGGCTCATTGCTGGTCCTAGGGTCATATTGTCAGTAGCTTCCTTTATCTTATAGTTAAGAACACCAACAATAGAATCCCTACCCTTCATACCTATATCAACTGCAAACATATCCACACCATTGCACTTGGCTAGGTTGGCTACTCCGCATTTACCATTTACAAAATTCTCAAACTGAAGTCTAGTAATATCCTGGGGATAGGCTGACACACCCTCCTCATGAACACCATGGTCTCCAGCAAAGGCTATTATACACTTCTTTGGTCTGTCCTCAATTACATCATTTCCATAGACTCCAGCCATCATACAAGTAATATCCTCTAGCCTTCCCATGGACCTCGGTGGATGTATTAGGTCTTCCCACCTGGCCCTGGCCTTATCTATACTCTTTTTATCTAGTGGATATATATTACTAGATATACTAACCAAAAGATTCATAACTTCCTCCATAAATACATATATGTATTTTTACTTTTCTGCCTATTTACTCATTTTCCTATCTACTTGCTCATCCCTTACTTCTTTATCTTTTCTTTTAGGTATTCAATAGCCTTAGGCAACTGCTGGGCCTTGTCCTTGACCTCTATAGTCGGCTTGATACCCTTCTTGTCTATATAGCTGCCATTAGGTGTAAAATACTGGGCCGTAGTAAGCTTGTAGCCACTACCATCCTTTAGCTTTAACATACCTTGGACTAGCCCCTTACCATAAGTAGTTTCACCAATAGATATACCTGCCTTATTATCAAGCACCGCCCCTGTCAATATCTCTGATGCAGATGCAGAGTTGCCGTTTGTAAGGACTACTATTGGTAAATCTAGTTTTTCCTTGTCACTGCTCTTTAGGTAGTTCTTATTACCCTGTCTATCCTTGGTATATACTATGACTGCCTTACCCAAGATCCTGTCACTTATGTCCTGAACAACAGTCAATAGGCCACCTCCATCATCTCTTACGTCTATAATCAAGGCCTTCATACCCTGACCCTCTAGACTAGTTAGGGCCTTCCTAAAGTCCTTGGCAGTATCCTCTTCAAAGCTCTTTATATTAATGTATCCTATCTTATCCTCTAGCATCCTGCTCTCAATGGATACTATCTTAATTTCCTTCCTAGTAATGGTCTTATCTATCTTCTTACCATCTCTTAAAAAAGTGATCTTTACACTTGTATTTTCAGGCCCCCTAATATTCTTAACTGCTATGTCCATCTCCATATATGAATACTTCTTTCCACTTACAGCTACTACTAGGTCTCCCTTCCTTACATCAGCCTGCTTGGCAGGGCTATTATCCATAACCGATTCAACCTTGATGGCCCCTGTTGCCTTGTCAGCCCCAACCACGAAGCCTATACCTACATACTTGCCCGTTGCCACCTCTAGGAGCTGCTTCATTTCATCTGCAGTATAGTAGGATGAATACACGTCATCAAGTCCACTAAAAAGCCCCTTATAGGTAGCTTCCTCCAGCTTTTTTTCGTCTGGCTTCTTGTAGAATTCAGCCTTTATACTCTGCTCTAAGAGCTTGTACTTGGCATATTTCTTATATTCTGATGGTGGTACAAAACCTAGAAAACCAAGGTTTACTAGTACTAGGCTTGTCACAATAGCGGTCACAAGGACCACTGGTATTATCCTTAAAAATCTTCTTTCTAAACTGTCCTTTTTATTCTTCATTTTATCACTTACCTCTACCATAATAATTCATTAACTATTTAAAGTTCTAGTCCCTGTCTAAAGTACTAGTCCCTATCTAAAATGCCAAGGGCTTCATTGACAATCCTCTCGCTAGTCAAGCCATAATGCCTGTATAGGTCCTGGCAGCTCCCTGACATACCAAAGCTATCATTGACACCAATTAGCTTCATCTTGACCGGATAGTTCTCTACTACAAGCTCTGCTACTGCTGACCCAAGCCCCCCATAAATGCTGTGGTCTTCAACTGTTATTATCCCTTTTGTCTCTCTAGCGCAGGCCAATACAGTCTCTACATCTAGTGGCTTTATAGTCGACATATTTACCACTCTGGCATCTACACCAGTAGCCTCTAGCTGGCTGGCTGCATCTAGGGCCTTCTTGACCATAGGACCACATGCAAGTATACTTATATCCTTGCCATCTCTTAGGACCTGGCCCTTGCCAAGTTCATATACATAGTCCTGGTCATTTATATCCTCTGTATCATCTCTTACCATTCTCATATAGGTAGGTCCCTTGTCAGAGGCCATAAATTCTACCATGCCGGCAGCCTCCCTAGAATCTGCAGGAACAAGGACCTTCATATTTGGTAGGACCCTCATATTTGCTATGTCCTCCAAGCTTTGGTGGGTTGCCCCATCTGGACCTGTCATCAGGCCTGCATGACTTGCACAAAGTTTGACATTTAGCTTACCGATACATACTGTATTCCTTATAATCTCGTAGGCCCTTCCAGTTTCAAATACTGCAAAGGAAGAGGCGAAGACCGTCTTACCTGTAGAAGCCAGGCCTGCGGACACACCGATCAAGTTCTGCTCAGCTATTCCTACATCTACAAACCTTGATGGGAAGGCTTCCTTAAAATATTGAGTTTTTGTAGATGTAGCAAGGTCTGCATCCACAACGATAAGGTCGTCCCTCTCATCTCCTATATCTACCAAGGCCCTTCCAAAGGCCTCTCTCATTGAACTCTTACTCATAAAATCTCCTATCTTAGCTCTTCCATGGCTAGCTTATATTCTGCTTCATTAGGTACATTACTATGCCATTCACAGGCATTTTCCATAAAGGACACACCCTTACCCTTAATAGTATTGGCAATTACCAAAACTGGCTTAGAGCTAATCTTTTCAAATGTATTAAAGGCTCCAAATATCTGGTCAAAGTCATGACCATCTATCTCCAATACGTACCAACCAAAGGATGTAAACTTCTTGGCTATAGAGCCAAGGCTCATTACCTCATCTGTTGTACCATCAATTTGTAAACCATTCATATCAACTATAGCAAGAAGATTGTCTAGCTTGTATTGGTTGGCAAACATGGCTGCCTCCCATACCATACCCTCCTGGAGCTCACCATCACCCAGCAAGGCATATACGTTATAGTCTATATCATCAAGCTTGGATGCTAGAGCCATACCACAGGCTGCTGATAAGCCCTGGCCAAGTGACCCTGTGGACATGTCTATACCATTTACCCTCAGCATGTCTGGACTTCCCTGAAGGTCTTCATTTATCTGCCTAAAGCCATACAACTCCTCCTCTAGCAGGTAGCCCCTGTCAGCCAGGGTAGCGTATATGGCAGGTGAAGAATGTCCCTTACACATAACAAACCTATCCCTGTCATACTTCTTTGGATTCTCTGGGTCTACATTCATTCTACCAAAGTAGAGTGCGGTCAAAATATCCACACAAGATAGGGACCCTCCCAGGTGTCCCGACTGGGCCTTATATATCATTTTTACTATATTTCTTCTTATTCTTTTTGCCCTTTCACTTAGGTCATTATAATCAATCATTTTATAATTCCTTTCCCCTTAGGCTATTAGTACGAACTTAAACCTAACTTAATCTGTAATTGGTTACACCAATACATTTTCTATTATACTATATATGCCAAGCTAGGTGTAGCTATATCTACTACTTGAGATATAATTGTAAATTTTTCATTAAAAAAATAAAGTTGACATAGGAGGGCTGATAATGTGTAATATAAGTAATAGGTATTTTAGGAGGCCCTAATATGATTTATGGAATTGGTAATGACATTATTGAAATAGACCGCATAAGTAAGGCCATGGACAGAAACCCTCGAATTATAGACAAGCTCTTTTCTGTCAGGGAGAAGGACATGCTTGAGTCCAAGAGCTTCAAGCCAGAGTCTGTTGCAGGAAACTTCTCTGCCAAGGAGGCTGTGGTGAAGGCACTGGGAACAGGACTGAGGGGCTTTAAGCTTCAAGACTTGGAAATCTTAAGAGACGAGGTCAACAAGCCCTATGTTGTAACGAGTGGCAGTCTAAGGGATATTTGCAGAGAGCGTGGTATCAGCCAGATAATGGTTACAATATCCCATTCTAAACACTATGCAAGTGCAACAGCCATAGCCCTTACCTAACCTAGTAGCGATGCAGAAAGTAGAAAAAGGAGTGTGAAAATTTCACACTCCTGTAGTTTATTGATAGTTCACTCTTTCCAATCTTTTTGCTAAGACTTTTTTTGCTTAGACTTTTTTACCTAACCTTTTCTGGTCTTTATTATCATCTTCAAACCTTATTCCATATTCTGCCTATTAGCTAGGTCTATCTTGAAAACAAAGGTCGACTGGCCCTGTAGGACCTTATGACCTATCTTGTAGTTATTCAAAAGATTACTCACAATATACAATCCCAAGCCATTGCTATTTTCCTTATTAAGGTCAAACTTAACATCAAATACCTTGTCCATGTCTAGGGGCTTATTAGATGTGTAGGAGTTTTCAATATAGAACCAGGCATCCTCTACTCCAATTTTAATCAGGCCACTCTCTTCCGTATACTTGACTGCATTGCTGACAAGATTGGATAGGATAATCCTAAGGGCCCTTTTACCTATAT
The DNA here is from genome assembly GCF_977045075.1 of Peptostreptococcus sp. Taxonomy (NCBI): domain Bacteria; kingdom Bacillati; phylum Bacillota; class Clostridia; order Peptostreptococcales; family Peptostreptococcaceae; genus Peptostreptococcus; species Peptostreptococcus sp. Next base: position 6,492 of record NZ_CDRRTB010000008.1, read on the forward strand.
ATATGGTCTCATCACCAAGAAAATTTTCAATCCTTATATTCTTTTGGTTAGCCAAAACCTCATACTTGTCCAAGACTGGAACCAAGATATCTCCTATACATAGGACCTCTTCGTCATCCTTCAAATTGTCCAGGGAAGAAACCGATAAAATCTGACTTATATTATGGGTCAAGCCATCGACTATATCAATACAGTCACCAATATATAGGTCCCTGTTCTTGTACTTGCCAATATTGTACTTCATATTTTCCAAAATAATTTTCAGGCTAGCAAGTGGGGTCTTGAGCTCATGGGATGCCCCCTTCAGAAAGTCATATTTTAGCCTTTCTAATTTTATGATTTCCCTATTCTTAAACTCTAGGTCATCTATTGATTTGAGTAGGGTAAAGTATAGGTCGTTTATCTGGTCCTTTAGGTGACCAATTTCATCGCTGGAATCCACCATAAGTCTAGCATCCTTATCCAGTGTCATCATCCTGTCAGTGACAGTTTTAATCTCCTCAATATTATTCTTTATGGACTTGGCATATATCAGAGAAACCACTATCGAGAACAAGAGGGATATAAGAAGAGAGTAGGGTAAGAATTTAAAACTTAGGTTCTTGGCATCCTCCTGCATATCGGCCGTAGAAACAAACTGGAGGTATGCCTTCTTACCACTATTTAAACTTATGGTCCTCTCTTCAATTATTAGGGAATTGCTATTGCTATCCATATTTATGTCTACATTATCTTTAATTTGTACTTCATTTTTCTTGTTTTGTCCCTTTACAAATGCCTTTATTTCACTATTCTTAGAATAAAAGTCCAGGGCCTGATTCACATAGTTAATATCCTTGCCAGCAAGGTTTCTAGATATTTTATTGGCCTCTGTACATATTTCCTCCTTCCTATTTTCCAGGTAGGTCTTTGGAAATATATAGAAGACCAAGAGGTGGATCAAGAGGATTATTATTCCTAGAACTGAAAATATTTGTATAAACATCTTGGGAAATATCTTTAAGTTTTTCATTTTCTCTCCAATTTATAACCTACGTTTCTAATAGTCACAATACAGTCCAAGCCTAGCTTCTTCCTAAGCTCCTTTATATATACATCAATTACACGGTCAAAGGGAATTTCCTCTGTGTCCTTCCAGACGTTGTCAATTATCTGCATCCTTGTAAGGGCCTGCCCCTCATTGTCCAAGAGATATTTCAATATTTCTAGCTCCTTAGCATTTACATCTATATCTCTGCCAGCAATTTTTGCTGTATAGCTGGTAAAATTCACCTCTAGGTCCTTGTATTCCAACTTGTCTATATTGGCAAAGTTCTTCTTTATCAGCGAGTCCACCCTAGCCTTTAAAACAGGTAGGGAAAATGGCTTTTCTATATAGCCATCTGCTAGGTTTGTAAAGGCCTCTATCTTGTACTCCTCATCACTGAAGGCTGTCAAGATTAGGATGGGCAGCTTGCTCGTCCTTCTGATTTCCCTTAGGACCTCCAGTCCATTTATATAGGGAATCTGTATATCCAGGATAACCAGGTTAATATCATTATTAAATTTTTCTAGGGCCTCTTTTCCGTCTCCGGCCTCTATGATGGTATAGCCAAATTCTGACAAGTATTCACCTATACCCTCTCTGATCATCTGGTCGTCCTCGACAACTAGTATTTTCATGGCTTCCTCCTCCTGCTTTATTAGCTGTATTAGCCTTATTAAGTATATTATATCTCATATTATTCCTCTTAGGACAAAAATTATCGGTGCAGGTGCACCGATAATTATATTTGTATCCTTAAGGCCTTATTTTGTATCCACTAGTAGGTCCTTAGGCTTCTTCTTTAGTATAGCCCAAGATCCAAGGGCTAGCGAAACAAGCAAGACTAGGCACATAAAGATGGCCACATAAAGCATTGCTTCTGGTTGGATATGGACATCTAGGCTAGTCAGAGTCTTGTTAAAGCCATCAACCTCTGCTCCACCACCTAGCTGGCTAGATGCGGCCTGGCTAGCTATACGCTTTGATATATCGCCAGTAACCTTGTTTAGTATGCTAGATCCCATCATTTTACCTGCATAGGCTGCCAAGAAGTAGGACCCTATAAAGGCCGGTATAGCTATAAGTACCAGCTCTAGTAGGAACTGGCCGAATATCTTTGCCTTCGTGAATCCAAGTGACAATAGGATGGCTATTTCCTTCTTCCTAGCATTCATCCATAGGAATAATAGTAGGGATACTACAATACCTGCAAATATCAATGAACCCGCAAATAGCTTGTTAGCTATAGAATATATGCCAGTTATAGATGCCTGTAGGGCTGGGTAGTTAGAAGAGCTCTTAATCAAATAGTACTGGTTCCAGTCTATGTCAAGCTTACCAAGATCATCTATAACCTTGTCTAACTTCTTATTACCCTTTACAAAGAAGGTAGCATCCTGGTAAACTGCAGTATCTTCAGTATTTCCATATACCTTAGCCGCCGTATCAAGGTCAGTAATCAGGGTGTTTTCGTAAAGCTCCTGGGCAGCACTTACACCACCCTCATTGTGGCCATCAAAAAGCCCCTTTATTTCAACCTCTACAGTCTCATTTGCCCCCTTCTCATTATCGGCATCAAATAGGTTAGACTTAAGCTTTAGCTTGTCACCTATCTTCAAATTATTCTTCTTAGCTAGGTCCTTGTGGATTAAAACCTTGTGTAGGTCCTTATCATTTAGGTGGTCGCCCTCTACTAACTTATAGGCACCTGACACGAACTTTGTCTCCTTGGACGAGTCATTAACCCCTGTCAGCATGACAGTCGACTTGAAGTTCTTTGCCCTCTCCTCAGATTGGTTGGCAAGGGTCTCCTCGGTCTCTATGATACTTAGGTCAACCAGGTCTGCTACACTATTGATCCTCTTGACAAAGGAATCTATGTTTTTTGTTTCCGATATCTTCTTGATATCCTGACCCTTTACATTACCTCCACCCCTTGGAGTGCCAGGATTTACCTGCCTATTTATCTCCATGGAAAAGCTGTTTGTTATATTGCCGAAGGTGTCCTCTGAAGCCCTGTTTGTAGCATCCTTGATAGACAAGCTTATCAGACTAAGGCTAGACATGGCCAATATAACTAGGAAAATAATCAGCGACTTTAATCTCTTTCTGGTTACATATGCAAAAGCATTTCTAAGCATAGTCCCACCCCCTATACAGCCCTATCGACTGGCTTAAGCTTCATATCACCAAGCTCTAGGACTATATCGGCTGCATTGGCAACCTCCTTGCTATGGGTTACAACTATGACGCACTTATTTCTTTCCTTGGCAAGCTTCTTGAGGATACCTATGATTTCATCAGCCGTAGCACTATCCAAGTTTCCAGTAGGCTCATCGGCTAAAATTATAGGGGCCTCAGATACTAGGGCCCTTGCTATAGCAACCCTCTGTTGCTGACCACCTGACAGCTTCATCACATTTCTCTTTATCTGGCTCTTGTCAAGGCCCAGGTCCAAAAGTATCTCCTCTGGTGCCTTGCTATTCACCAACCTAATATTTTCTAGTGGTGATAGGTAGTCAATCAGATTATAGTTCTGAAATACCAAGGATATATTGTTTTTCCTGTGGTTAGAATAACCCTTCTCGCTGATATCTTCATTTTCAAACAAGATTCTACCACTATTTGGCTTGTCTAGGCCTGCCAAAAGAGATAGGAGGGTTGATTTACCTGCCCCCGACTTACCAATTATTGCATAAAATTTTCCAAGTTCAAACCCTTGATTTACAGACAATAAAACCGTCTCCCTAGAGCCCGAATAGGTATATGTCACATTTTTAATTTCTAATACATCCATTAGCTTCTCCTAACTTATCTTTGATAATATATCCTTTGGCTTCCTTATTAAAATCATCATACTTGCAAAAAGGACCGACACTAGAATAATCCCTACTAAAAGACCACAGGCCTGCAAAAAGCTGGTCATAACTCCTAGACCACTAGCTGTACTTAGGAGGTTGCCGGCTAGATTAGCTGGGCTATCAGTATCCAGAAGGCCCCCTAGTATTTGCCCTACCAAGATATTTCCAAATAGGAGGGCTACTAGCATTGCAGGTATAGTTATCAATAGGATTTCAAGTATAAATTGCCCCACAATCCTAGCCTTAGTCGTACCGATTGACAGTAGTATTCCTATCTCATATATCCTATCCCTTATCCATAGGACTAGTATTAGGGATAGGACTATAATCCCACCTATCATTATTGAAATTGTCATTAGCCTTATAATATGCCTTATTCCAGTCAAGGCCTCCAAGGATTCCTCAAATGCACTGGTGTCCTTATCAAGACGATACTTTGTCCAGTCTAGCTTGAGGTCCCTCACCTTTTTTTCAACTAGGTCTCTTGACTGGGGTCCACTAGGAAAAATTCCCAGTTTATTTACAAGCCCCCTACTTGGATCCCTACCAAGGGCCCTTTGACTTGATTCATAGTCTACAAAGACCATATTTTCACTAAAGTCTGACGATAGGCCTGTGTATTTTTCCTGCTTTTTGCCGGAGAAAATACCAGCAATCCTAAAATTGTACTTTAGATCTGACCTCTCCTTGCTGGCTTCTATTAATTCAAGACCGATGATATCGTTTACTTTTAAGCTATTCTTTTTGGCAAGGTCTTCATGTATTAGTATCTTGCCCCTATCATTTATTCCTATATGCCTACCCCTTTGAAGCTGAAATACACCACTAGTAAAGAGTATATTCCTACTAGTATTACTTGTAGCTTCAAGGGCTAGAAGATTTTTAAATTCATCAGGGATGTCATACCTTTCCACCTGCTGTCGACCCTCTACCAAGCCTATATTTGCAGGTTTTGCCAACCCATCATATAGGGGAAGTAGTTCTTCAATTTCCCCTATATTTCTTAGGTCCTTGACCTGGTCTAGCTCAAAATATCCGTCTCCCTTTTTAGTCAGGGACAGGGAAGAGTTAGAAGACCTGTATAGGGTATCTTCAAGTTTATTACTTGACTTCATTACACTTAGGCAGGAATATAGGCATGAAAGAACTAGTGCTAAAATAACAAATACTATCAGTGTCCTATTTCTCTTCCTCGTCACATATGCTATAGCATTTTTAATCATTTCACCACTAGCCCCCTTTTAATTTTTAATTCCATAGCTAATCGCATCCACAGGACAGGCATTCTTACACCTAGCACACCTGATACACTCTAGGTGGTTGCAATTTTGAACTGGGTCTATATTCATCTGACAGACCCTCTTACACCTGCCACAGCCAATACACTTATCCTTGTCTAACCTGTACCTAAAGACAGAAATAGGGTTAAAGACTGAGTATATTGCACCAAGTGGGCAGATATACTTACAGAAGGGTCTGTATACTACTATAGAAAGTAGGATAGTCAGTACCAAAATTAGTCCCTTCCAATAGTACAGGAAGCCAATCGCCCCCCTCATACTTTCATTTAACAATACAAGTGGTATTCCACCCTCTAGCATACCCACAGGACATACAAGCTTACAGAAATACGGTGACCCCTGACCCAATATATCCACGATAAATAGGGGTAGTATAATTACAAATACCAAGAGGATCACATACTTTAGCTTCCTTAAATGCTTGTCGAACTTGAAGGTCTCCACCTTCTTGAAGAAAGGAATCTTGTGCAATAGGTCCTGGACTAAGCCAAATGGACATAGCCAACCACAGACAAACCTTCCTATCAGGGCACCTATGAAGAATAAAAATCCAACCACATAATAGCTAAACTTATAATCTGAGTTTCCAATTACAGCCTGCAATGCACCTATTGGGCAAGACCCCTTTGCCCCCGGGCATGAATAGCAATTCATACCCGGAACACAAACTTTTTTAAGGTCTCCACCGTAGATTTTACCAGTCTTAAATCCTTCAAAGTAGGAATTCGTAATCAGAAACCAAATAGATTGAAATAGATGTCTAAAACGATCCATAATCTTATATCTATTCTTTTTTGTTCCAAAATTTATTAACTTTTTAACCCTATCCAATTCCAATACACTCCATACAAATTCTAATGGCCTTATCAAGTACAACCTGGACCTCTCCAGTCTTGTAGCCATGGTACATCATGGCCACACCAGCAAGTACAATTATCATAGGTAAGGCCCTACTCTTTAAAATTTTCTTACTCATATATATCCACCGCTTATATCTACTTATTTTTTAACATTTGATAATTCTTTTTCTATAATCTTCTTCCAAGTAGCTGCATCTCTTGCACCAGAATAAGTATCACCAACTATCTTTCCATTCTTGTCTACGAAGAATGTCTCTGGCACAGCCTGGATTCCTATCAACCTACCATTGAATAAAGTCTTGTCAGGTATTAGGAAAGGATAGGCTGCCTTTGACTTTTCCTTGATCAGCTTGGCCTTCTTTACAGCAGTCTGGTCTACATTTGCTCCATCATATGTATCAGTTACTATACCAACTATATTCACACCCTTGCTCTTCATTTCATTGTGAACCTTGGCAAGGTCTGGTATCTCTCTAACACATGGTGAACACCAAGTAGCAAAAACATTTACCATAGTTAGGTCATACTTAGCAAAATCCTTGCTAGAGAATTCCTTACCGTCTATATCCTTGGCAACTACCTTACTTAAATCCTTGCTAGTCTCTCCATCAAAGGCCTGAGTCTGCTCTAAGTCACTCTTTTCTGCTAGGACAAAGCCATTATCAGGACGGTCCTTCTTTTCTATTATATCTACCTTAGTCTTGGCAAACTCTTCTAGGAAGCTACCCTTAGTACCAGACTTTGAACTGATATAGTAGTTGTACTTGCCATCTGCAGAAGTTCCTAACTTCTTGTGAGTGTCACACTTGGTAATCTTAGATATTTCGTCCTCAGATAGGCTCTTTTCGAACATACCTATAGTACCCACTCTGGCAAGGCTATCCTTCCACTTGTCATATGCGTCACCCATCTTGTCTACTACAGCGTTTTTCTGCTCATCTGTAATATTACTGAAGGTTAAAATACCATACTTTAGGTCCTTGTCTACTGGACTCTGGTCATCTAGCATAACTATAGACTTATTTGTAAGATCCTTCTTAAGCTGGTCTGAAAGCTGGAACTTTAAGCCTAAAAATTCATATACATATTCATCCTTGACTGGCAATGTATAGTCCGCCGGCTTAAATGTATTTTCCTTGCCTCCATTAGCAGTCATACCCGCCTCTTCAGAGCTTACAGCTTGGTTTTCCTTAGTCTTTGCCTTGTCATCTGATTTTTGACAGCCTACAGCCCCAAAAACTAGGCATAGAGACAGTAGTACTCCTGCTCCCTTTAGTGCATTCTTGTTCATAATAATTCCTCCTTAAATATCTTTACTTGTTATAAGGGAATATACCCCTTTTAATCTTAAATTCAATCGTTTACAGATATATCTTATAATACTTTTATGAAACATATATGAAATAGATTTTTTTATGAAAAAATTTTTTAAAGTTTTTTTCGCACAAAAAAGAGGCCCCCTTGGAGACCCCTCTTCATTTAGTATTAAATTTATCTGGCTAGCTGCCTAGAGTCTGTATACCTCTTAGATATTTCTACAGCTGTATTATACCTATCGCTACCAGCTACTCTTTCCTTGTTCTTTATCCTTATAGTGTCTTCTATATTCTTAGATACTGAGTTATAGCCTCCACCTATTAGTAGGTTTTCAACTCCCCACTGGCTTACTGCAGCCTCTGTTACAGGATGAAGCTTGTCAGGCTTTGTAAGAAGGATTGGAGCCTTGAACTTGGCTGCCAATGAACTGATAGTGATACCATCTGGGAATTTTGTTCCATCTACTAGGATCAAGTCCTTTTCATTGTTAGTTAGTCTTCTCACCTGGTCAGCAACCTTGTAGGCAGTTTCATACCTAGTTGCTCCACCTATCCTATCAACAGCCTTAGTCTTTGCCTTAACTGTATCCTCAACATTCTTAGAAACAGATGTCTTTTCTCCACCAATAGTTACCTTGTCTATTCTCCAAGCACCTAAAAGTCTATTAGTTACAGAGTTTAGGGCCTTTGGCTGAGTAAGTAGGATTGGAACCCTCTTCTGGTTTGCCAATGTAGAAAGTGTTATAACATCTGGGAAGTTTGTTCCATCTACTAGTATTACTTCGTTTTTATTGTTGCTTGTAAGTCTAACCTCGTCACCGATTTTTTCAGCAGTTTCATACCTATCCTTACCTGCAATTCTTCTAACATTGTAGCCTGCCTTCTTAAGCTGACTTACTACCTTTTCTGATACAGATGCTGGACCACCAGAGATTATAACCTCATCAACACCTAGTCTCTTGATTTCCTTCATAGTATTATCAGAAACCTCATCAAGGCTAGTTAAAAGTATAGGGCACTTCTTTTCATTACCCAAAACTGTAGCTGTAAGTACATCTGTGTACTTGTACCCACTGGCAAGTATTACATACCTCTTAGATTGGTTGCCCCTATTATTTCTATTTCCACCTGTGTTGTTTCCACTAGAGTTGTCCTTTACTATTACCTTGGCAGTCTTAGTCACATACTTGTCTGTATCAACCTTATATGAATACTTAACCCAGTAAGTTCCTGGTCTTGTATTATCTACGTTGTTTGTTACATCTAGCTCTGCATCAGTTATATCACGGCTACCACCGATTACCTTACGCCAAGTTAGGTTGTCGAACTTGTTCCAAGCATCGCCAACATTTATAGTTATATCCTTAGTATCTAGGACCTTGTGTAGTTCAACATAGTATCTTGATAGCTGGACACCTGCATCGGCATCATAAGTACCAAATTGAACATCCTGTCCATCCTTATCTGTAAGCTTTAGACCAGATTTCATATTGTACTGGTAAGACTTCCATAGCCCCCTGTTTGCACTATAGTTTACACTGTAGCCCTCATCCTTTACTGCATTGAATATCCTGTCTAGCTTGATTAGGTAGTATGAATGGTCATAGGCAACGCCATCGCTACCATCTGCCTCATACTTAGCTAAATTAGTAGTAAATAGAAGCTTAGACATACTGTAAATCAGGTCACTCTTCTGTACCTTTGGCATAATTGCCTGGATCTTATCTGGGACCTGCTTGTATGTATTGTCTGGCATCTTATAGGCACCAACATAAACTCCATTTATCCTATCATCCACATTATATAGGTACTCTGATAGTCTAATCTTAGCCTTAGTAGACTTACGTGGACTTCCATAAAATGTTACTGGTAATTCTATATAGTCACCCTTTGTTGCCTGGCTTGTAGTCAAAGGTATATTAAAGTTAATAGTATCATTAGGGTCCATTGTTCCCGTAATCTGAATCTGATTTACTGATGACCAAGAAAAGTTGCTCAAGGCTCTTGCCTGGGCATATGTATAAGTCACATTTCCATCACACTTAAGCTGGATATTTACATCTGAGCCATATGTTCCTGTAATCTCTGCAGCCTTCGTATCATCAATAAACCTAGCCACACCATTTTTCTTATTTTTGTTACCAAAGTCATATGAAAGGTTGATATTAACCCTCTGACCTGTAGTATTTTTCACCTGGCCTACCACTGCTAGGTCGCTTGAATTTGTCATGTCATAGACATCTGCACTCGCCTCAACTGCCGCATAGTCATAATCATAGTCTGGATGACTTGGATTCCATGGAGCAAGCATATCCCAGTCCTTTGAAGAATATTCTGTGTTACCTGTCTTCTTGTTCTTGGCAACAAACCTTGCATAATATTCTATACCGTTATAGTTACTTGACTGGTCTGGAGTCTTGCTTAGCGGATTGTCATAAAAGCTATGTATACTTGACCTGTCAGTCACCGCATAAGTAGTGCTCTTTGTGTGTAGCAAGCCCACAAAGGCAAAGCAGATTGCTACAATTAATAAAGTCCTAATACTTTTCATTAAAATACACCTCTTTTCAAAAAAATATATTGCTTATAAAAATACATGCTTAGATTTATTTATATATAAAACTACTAGCATACTTTAAATATAGTTGATAAACAGTAATAAAGACTGTTTTTCTTGAATTATATTCTTAAAAAACACATTTATTACTAATTTTAAGCTAAGTCACTATTTTTTTACTATAAAAAATCTTGAATCTATCGAAGTTTTGATATATACTAGATTTATTCTACACCTAATTCGTGCATTTTACAATATATTTTTCATATTAATAACTATATTATTTTAATGTCCTTTCTATTTATCTAAACTCACCTGTCTTAAAGTTTCTCCAATATCACCATCAATACATATAGCAAAATCATGTATTTCCTTAGGGCAAAAGACCTCACCATAGTTAAGGCATGCATATACAGCCCTTTTATTTGACCTTGTAAGTTGCCAGAAGGGATATTTTATAATGACAGGCGTATTGGCCCCAACTCCAAGTTCTAAGTAGAGTATATGCTTACCCTTATTTTCTTCAATGAAATTATAATAGGCCTCAGAAGCCCTATTCCAGCCCTCATCTTCAAGAAAGGAATCATCCGCTCTAAGATTTGTTGTCACGTCTGAATTATCATCGGGGCATTTAGGTATCAGGTCCTTAGGTATTTGCATTGATATTTTCCTGTCTTCTGGAACTGCAAAAACTCCACTTTCGTCCTTTATAAATCCCTGGGCTTCCATAGCCTTTATAACCCAGTCCTCATTATCATATGTCTTTTTTATTCTCGGATTTGTGCTTTGGAACAAGCCATAATCCCCCTGGGTATAAAATAGTCTTGACTTATCAAAGCCAGCCCTCTGGAACTGGTGGTCAACATTAGTAGTGACTATAAAATAGTTTTTTCCTTCTAAAAGTGAATAGAGGTCTCTGTATACCGGTTTTGGTGGCTCTATATACCTATTAAAATATATATGTCTTGCCCACCAGGCCCACTTTATTTCTTCATCTGAAAACGGATAAAAACCTCCTGAATACATATCCTTTATACCATATTTCTCTTCAAAGTCAAAAAAGTAGCTTTCGAACCTCTCTCCACTGTAGGTCAAACCGGCAGAAGTAGATAAGCCCGCCCCTGCTCCGACTACGATGGCATCAGCTCTTTGAATTTCGTCCTGAAGTCTCCTTATTCCCTCATCACCTGAGTATTTTCCTCTAGTCATACCATTTGTAAGGGTCCTGACACCTTCTATGCCCAATTGTATTGTATGCCTATATCCATTTTTTCTATCGCAATAATTCTTCATAATACTTCTTATCCTCATCCTTAAATACATTAAAAATTATCCTATCCATAGAGTTAGGATGCCTTAAGGACCACTTAGCTACTGCCTCTGTAGCTATCTCTGCTGCCCTCTTATTTGGGAAGTGAAATACGCCGGTTGATATGCAGCAAAAGGCAAGGCTTTTTAAACCATTTTCCAAACACATATCCAGGGTATTTGTATAGCAGTCTTCAAGCTTCTTCTCTAGGTCAGGAGTAAGACTGCCACAAACTATAGGTCCAACTATATGAACAATCTTCTTAGCAGGAAGGTTGTAGGCCTCTGTAAGCATAGGAATTGATGTCGGTTGCTCGTAGTCATTTCCAAATCTTTCTCTTAGTTGGTCCATTTTATCATTACACTCTTGTCTGAGCTGTACTCCAGCAAAAGTATGGATCTGGTTGTCTATACAGGTATGCATAGGCAAAAAACATCCCAACATCATAGAATTAGCAGCATTTACTATGGCGTCCACCTCAAGCCTGGTTATATCTCCCTGCCATATGGATATATTATCCTTAATAAGGGGTATATCTTCTAGCCTTACTATTCCCTTTTCCTCTGCACAGGCACCTAGGTATTCGTCCTGAACCCTTATTACTTGCTCTGGCAGTTCCTTAGGCATGCGTACATTCATAAGTGACCTCAATAATTGTTCCTTTTCAGCCCTCTTATCTGAGACCCCTATATTTTTATAGTTTTCAGAATCGGCTTTAAATGCTTCCAAAAGGTAGTCCAATCTTTCCTCTTGTCTACTTAGTTTATTCATAGCTTACCTCCTATCTACTGTCCCAGCTAGACAGACTTTAGACAACTACACCTTACAAAACAGTGATTTTAGCCTATTTGAATCCCCCTAACCTTATTATTAGGGTATTTGTTCATTTTTATATTCCTTCCAAAAAAGACCCTGTTAATTTAACCAGGGTCTAATTCTTATATTTCCTTTGCCAAGAGTTCTTTCATCCCACCACTTAGGTCCTCTATTGTATACTTCTTCATCTCAGCCTCCATAGCAAGTTGGATGGCTTTTAGCTTGTCGTCAAGTAGGTTATGGATATTCCTTCCCACAGGACATTGTGGATTTGGGCTAGTATGAAAGCTAAACAGGTCCCCATTTTCAACTGGCTCTATAGCCTCATATACATCATAAAAGCTTATTTCATTTAGAGGCCTTGTTAGGTTAACTCCACCTGTGCCTCTGGCCACCGTGATTAAACCTGCATTTTTTAGCTGTGTCAGAATTTTTCTAATGATAACAGGATTTGTATTTATACTGCCTGCTAGAAAGTCACTTGTAATCTTGTACTGATCTTTAAACGTTTCTACACAGGTTAAAATATGCAAGGCCACGGTAAATCTGCTCGATATTTGCATAGTATCATCCTCCTATTATCATTGTATACTTATATTGATGTAATTTCAAGTATTACATTAAAACTTTCCGTTCTGGTTCTGCCAAGTTGCTTCATCAGCAATAGTTTCCATTACATCCCAGTGCTCAGCTATCTTGCCATTTTCAACACGGAACAAGTCATAGTATGATGTTGGTGTTCCTCCAAAAGTTCCTTCACTAACTGCAAGTGCATAATCTCCATCAGCAAGTACATAGTGTGTCTTATCGTATATCATCTGTATACCTTCCTTAGCCAAGGCCTCTAATGCTGATCCAAGTCCTGAAAGACCATCTGCAATTGACACATTGTGCTGGATATACTTATCTCCATCAAAGTATGAAGTTAGTTTGTCTGGATTCTCTCCACGAAGAACATCTCCAACAAAATCCGCAACAAGTCTTCTTGTTTCTTCCCTATCTACATCCTTCTTTTCAAGGCTTCCATCAATTTGAGTGTGGCCTGATGGATTTGGTTCTGCCTTAGGCTGTAGGTTGTCCCAGTGCTCTGCTATCTTCCCTTCAGAGTCAAATCTGAATATATCGAAGGCTACTACTTCTCCAGCTCCTGCAAAATTGTATACATTATGTAAGAATACCTTGTCTCCATCTTCAAATGCACGTATATTCTTAAGACTTGTTTTAACTGGTGCAGAAGCTAGGTACTCAACTGCTCCTACAAATGCGTCAGCCCCTGTTCCATAAGCAAGATTGTGCTGTATATAGCCCTCTGCTAGAAGTTCCCTAGCCTTTGCTGTATCTCCTGATACGAATGTTCCTATAAGTTCCAATGCTCTTTCCTTGTTTGTCATGATAATTTCCTCCTAATTTTTCTTTTTTTAAATATCATCTGCTTTAATTTTCTTTAGGTGTAACCTTCATGGTTTCATCTTATGAATTTATAATATAGGATTTTTGATGTAATGTCAATAGTTACATTGAAACTTTTTTGAAAAATTTTTCTGAACCTATTTTTTGTCGCTTAAAAAGCACCCAAGCCAAATGGCTAAGGTGCTCTCAAATATTTGGAATTACTTATATCTACACATTTTATCAATCTTGTAAGCACTCCAATCCTATTATTTTAAATAGTATTTTCAATAAAAAATAGTATACTTTAAATTATGCTGCCTCTATACTATCAATAATTTCATTTATTGATATGTGATTTTTATATAGGTCCAATTTATCCTCTAGGTGAACCCTGTACTCCTCTTGAAGGCCTACATATAACTGTACGATTATCATACTGTTTGCACCAAAATCAATAAGGTTATCCTCATTCTTAATTTCTGACATTTCTACATCAAGTAGTTCAGATAGCTGCCTCCTAATAAACCTCTCTATATCCAAACGCTTTGTTTCACTCATTTTACATTCACCACCCTTATATTACTATTTTCATTTAATTTATATATAGCTAAACCACCCTTAGATGTAAGTACTTCCTTTTCATTTATAAGGATACTTTTTTTAATTTTTGAGTTTATATGAAGGCCTTTATTTATATCTACTAGGTGTCTAATAATAGCCTCTACACTAGCTTCACTAAAAAGTCCACCATAATTGTATAAATAAAGGGCAACGAGGCCTTGATAGTCTCCAATGCAAAATGGGATGTTATTAAAGTAGGACCTATCAAGCCTGGCTTCAATTTCATCTGCAAAAATATTCTCACCATTGCTTGAGACAATGATATTCTTCTTCCTTCCTCTAAAGTAAAGCTTCCCATCCTCAAGAATAAATATATCTCCTGTTTCAAAATATTTACCCTCTATTAAGTCCAGGCTTTTAGGCTGTCCACCATCGAACATATAGCTATAAATCCCCCTTGTATCGACTACAAGCTCACCTTCACCACAGTCCATTAACTTTCCTTGCTCATTGAGTATCTTGTAATCATACATTGGATATATACTACCCTCTGAGTCTATATCTTCCAAGTCAGAAGAACTCAGAGATAAGAACCCAATTTCTGTCATGCCATAGCCGACAAAGAAATCAATACCACTATCTATGTAGGTCTCTCTTACCCTTCTATTAGTCTTACTTCCACCGCCCAGGACTATTTGGATTTTGTCACCAAGCATCTCCCTGATGGGGTTGGCCGAATCAGGGAATCTTTTTTGGGCCATATTCATGATTAGCTCCCACACTAGTGGCACACCGAAGACTCCTAGTATATTATCCTTATTTATTGAGTCTATAATGCTATTTGGATATAAATACTTACAGAATACTATATCGCACTCAAGAGAATACATGATAAAGGGTACCAGAAAGCCCAATATATGATACATTGGTAGGGTGCTCAAGATCCTTCTATCTGAAGGTCTTTTGTTTTCCTCCAGTATACCGTATATCTTGTTATCCATTATGATAGACCTTACATTTGATATTAACCTCAGAACTGTCTCAACATTGTACACAAACTTCTTTTGGTACCCTGTTGTTCCAGATGAGTAAAAGCCTACCCAACTACCAAACTCTCTCTCCTCTAAGTCTCCTAGATCATACTCCTTGTCTAGACTGGCCTCATAGTATACATCACTATCTACTGTCCTAAAGCTATCCCTATCAGAGTCATCATTGGGATTTGCCAATAACACATTGTATCCTAGACTTAGTAAGGCAAACATCATAAAAAAGCTGGAACAATTGTCCTTAGAAATCAGCCTTATCCACTGGTCTTTTTTTGATTCAAATCCCTTTGATTTCAAGAGGTCGCTTACAATCAATATATGTTTTTTTATATCTGCAGAATCATATTCGAACCTATTATTGTCCCTGTCATAAAAGATAAATTTACCTTCCCTATTAGTATATAAATAATTCAATAGTTCTCCGAATCTTTTCATATCTGCTCCTTAGTATACCATTGCCACTGAAGCTATATTAATTCCTACGCCTACACCTGTCATAAGGAGCTTATCACCTCTTTTTAGCTTTCCTGACTCTATAAGCTCTACTAGGGCAATTGGTATATTACTTGCTCCCACATTACCATACTTTTCTACAACCTGGACTATCTTCTCCATCGGAAAGTTTAGCTCCTTAGACATACTCTGGTTGATCCACTTTGCTACTTGTGTAGGTACATAGTGGTCAATATCCTTGGTAAAATCCCAACCTACTTCAGATGAAAGCAATGGTAATAGGTGCTTGCCCAGATTTCTTTGTTCATCAATTATGACCTTGGTAGTTCCTGGTATAAACATTTTTTCAGGACTATGTGGGAACCTAACTCCTCCGCCCCAAACAACATTGTTGTTCCAATATTTAGGGAAGGTTTCGAATATTCCCTTTACAAATCCTACCCCTTCTTCATCTGTTCCACCTAGTATGATAGCACCTCCACCATCTCCAATAGAAAAGGTAACTGGAGCACGATTTATCATATCATTTTTATCTTCGAATTCATAGCTGACCCATTTAGATAGGGCCTCGCCTGACACAACTAGGACGTACCTTGCCTTATTTGTTTTTATTAGACTATCGGCAATATCAAGACCAGAAAGAAATGCATTACAAGCATTCTTCACATCAAAGCCAAATGCCTTGTCAATGCCTAGAAGATCCATAACTACATTTACAGTCGCTGGCTCGGCAAAGTCTTGTGAAACTGAGCAGAATATGACAGCATCAATTTCATCCCTACTAATTTGGGCATTTTCAATTGCCTTTTCAGCTGCTTTTGCTGCAATATCAGAGCAATATTCATCAGGCTCTGAATACCTTCTTTCATGACAACCAGTCAACATCTTGCAAAGACCTAACTTTACCCCGAATTTTTCAAAGTTTGCGAGCCTTTCTGACTCCATAGTTGTCACAACCCTACTTGGTAGGTATCTACCAACCCCAATAATTCTACTGTTCATAGCCTTTATTCAACACCTCTTTCATTTCACATATTATTACTTCTGGGTTATCATAGAGAATAGTATGCTCCCCATCTAGCATCCTTAAATCAAAGTTAGCACTCGTATACTCTCTCCAAAGTCCCATATCTTCTTCACTTGCTACCTGGTCAGTTTTTGCTCCAAAAACAGTCATATCCGTGGCTATTTTTAGGCTATCCTCAGGAAGACTGTTAATTATCTCCTCATCCTCTAAAAATAGGTGCAAGTGTTCTATTATAAACCCTACCAGCTCTGCTAGGTCCTTTTCTTCATCTGGTCCCCTATTAAAAAGCTCCCTACACACATCCTCTACGCTTAGCTTTAAGAAACCCTCCTTGTCACTGTACAGCTTGTCCAAGATCCATCCCACAATCAGTTCCTTTTCCTTTTGCAGGGTCATACTGTCTTCAAAAAACCTATTTATTACTCCCCTAACAAAGTCTTTTCTCTCTATATCCTCTGACATCTTTTTTCTGGTCTTTAAAACACATGGTGGTACTTCCACTGACAGAAATAGGTGTCTAGGCATCTTTATGGCGGCCTCTTTTTCAATCTTATTGCACAATTGGATTGCCAGTATACTACTAAAGCTATTACCAATCAGAACATAATCGTCCTCTGTTCCCTCAAGCTTCTTGCAGACCTCGGAATAAAAGTAGTCTATTAGGTCCCTATTATTATGAATCTTCTCCTCTTTTATCTTCATCCCCCTTCCTGGTAGATCTAGGGGACTTATCAAAAATGATTCTGGTAGGTGTCTCATCCACCTATAATAGGTTATTGCCGACGAACCGGCTCCTGGAAATGCAAATATTTTAATCATCTTTATACAATCTCACCTCTAATCAGATTAACTATATTATCTAGTGTAAAATTATCATATATATTTGAAATTTTTATATCTATCCCCAAAAAATCCTTTATATTGAACTTTAGTTTAAGGGCCTTGAGCGAATCTCCTCCTAGTTCAAAGAAGTTTGATTCTTTCCTTATCATAGCCTTGTCTATGCCGATTATATTTGACATGTAGTTCTTTAGGTGGTTTATAAGGTCGTCACTCATTATATCCACACCCTCACTTAAGAGGGACTTCCTCATTTCATAAAACCTATTTTCAAGAATCTGGTAGTCAATTTTACCATTTATCGTATAAGGTATATCCTCTATTTGTACGTTGTACATAGGAACCATATAAAATGGCAATACCTTTTCCAGGTCCTTCCTTAGCTTATTATCATCAAAGTCCCCATTACAAAGGCAGAAATTGACCAATATAGACCTATCCTCATCCCTTATGACCATAGGTATACTCATATCGATACCGGCTAGCTCTTGACTCTTGAACTTTATTTCTCCTAGTTCTATCCTATATCCACTAATCTTAACCTGCTTGTCCATTCTACCCTTGTAGTATAGGTTTAGGTCTTCTCCAATATAGCCAATATCTCCTGTTTTATAGGCCCTTTGCCCTTCCAAACTCTCTAGCCTAACAAACCTATCTTCCGTTTTTTTAGGGTCATCCTTATAGCCTAGGGCCAAGCTATCACCTAATATTAGTATTTCCCCCTCCATACCAAGCTCTACGATATTAGTTTCCTCATCAGCTATAGCAATCTCAGTATTATAAATAGGCCCTCCAAGGGGTATCTCCTTTTCATCACCGTTTATCTCATAATAGGTATTAAGAATACCTGTCTCTGTTAGGCCATAGCAATTAAATAGCTTGTGGGACGTCTTTATATTCTTACAGAATTTTTCTCCCCCAAAATACAAAATCCTCAGGCAGTCATTCTCCATGCCTGCAAACTTTTCTGCAAGAACTGTAGGAAGTAGTAGGATAGTAACCCTATTATCAAGACAAAACTTGTTTAGCTTTTCTAGGTCTTGAACATACTTAGTTCTTTCATCTATAGTTACAATAGGAATCATATTCAATAAAAAAGTGTAAATATCACATCCGCAGGCATCAAATGAAAATGAAGTAAAGGATATGCCTATATCAGTTGGAGCTAATTCAAATTTATCTTCTAGAGATACTACCATATTAATTATTGCTCTATGTGGTACGACAACCCCCTTAGGCTGGCCTGTAGAGCCAGAGGTATAGATCATATAGGCTGGTGTATCAGAAGCGAAATCATCATAGATACAGTTTTTATCCGATTCCTTCAGGTCTATCTCATCCATACAGATCAGTCTTACATCCCCAGCAACTTCATCCTGAATTAGGTCATTAATTTCCTTACTGACAAAGGCTATCTTAGCACCAGATTTGTTTATAATATCTATTATCCTTACAGAATTATTGGGCTCTGGTTCTATTGGTAAATAATAGCCACCAGAGGCTAAAACACCATACAGGGCAATATACCTACTAGCCCTACTGTGAAGGGATAGTACAACTGGATCTTCCCTATCAAAAGTCTCAATCTCCTGTAAAAAACTAGCAAAATCATTGATCTTTTTCCAAAATTCTCTATATGTTAGCCTATCCTCACCCTTGAATATTTCCAAGTCTGGTTTTTTATTACAGCAGTAAGACAATCTCTTTATAATATTTTCATTATCTCTATTATAAACCTCATCGTTTTTATCCCCTCTTAAAATTGCTAATTCCCCCATACTTAAAACACCGCCTTATTAAAACTTATAGTTCATCTGCTTCATCATTAGTATTTCATTTGTAGATGACCTAAATAGGCCATCAATTCGCCCGATTGAGTTGTATTTATTTTTGATATAAAAATTGATGGCCTTCTCATTATCGTCCTTCACCACTAAAAATAGCTTCATCTTAGGCTTCTTATATTCCTCTAGCTCTTTGGTTTCAAAGCATTCTAGCAGCTTACTCCCAACACCTAGCTTCCTATATTTTTCAAAGACAAAAATCAGGTTTAAATATGGGAACTTTCCAAACATAGTATCCTTAGAAAACCATACAAAACCTACTATGTCTTCCCTGTATCTGCCTATATATATGCGGTCCCTTCTAAAGGCCTCCTCTAGGACATTTTTCAGTATTTTCAGGCTTGGATAATACCTCTTGCCAAAAGAGGTGTTGAATACCTCACCTGCACATATTTCCAAATCAAGTTCACTGCAAGCCTCTATTTGTAATTCCTCACTATTAAACATGACTACAAATCAGCTCCTCCATCAACCCAACTGTCTCAAACGAAGACAATTCAATTTTCTCAAGGTCAAGCTCTATATCAAATTCATTTTCAAACAAGCCTATTAGGTTGATAACGTCAAATGATTCCAAATAACCTGTAGATATTAACTTTGTGTCCTTATCAATATCCTTATCTAATAGTTCAAATACATTTTCCTTAACGATCTTTATAATCTTATCCTTCATGCTAACTTCCCCCTTCTAATTTAAATATCCTTAATATCTAGACCCATCTTTGATAGGGCACTCACTATATGTTCTTCCTTCAAAGGTGTATTAATGATCTCTAGGGCCCTATCCCTATTCATCTCACCACTTCTAACTAGGTCACTTAATTCTGTTTCGTGCTGTGAATAGCCAAAGAAATCTAAGGCCTTATACTGAGCAACATAGTTGAAGATACAATTTGATGAATTCTTAGGCCAGCTATCCTTTGATCTTTTAAAGTTTAGCTCAGCCTTTAGGGTATCCACTATCTGGTCTTCATTCCAATCTATATACCTAAATGGTGATAGCTGTAGTATATTTCCATACTCTTTATTCATATAGGCCATAGGGTTGGTAAATATTTCAGATAGCTCCTTGTACTTATCATCATCCTTAAAAATATCGACAACATTTTTGTCTGATTTTTCATATATCCAAAATAACTCATTGCTCTTAATGTAATTCTGTCCCTTTGTATAGCCTCCCAGAATAACCTTGACCTCATTCTGTATACAAATTTTCTTCACTATATTTTCCAGCAAAATATGGCAAAGTCTACAAAAATATACTTCTTTTTTTGATAAAATACACTTTTTAAAAATATCAAAAAAGTCATTTGTCTTATATATGATAAGATCGATACCTAGGATTTCAGAAGCACTATTGACATTGTGGTACATTTCTGGAAGTACAAATCCATTATCTACAAAGACAGCCAAAACCCTTAAATTTAGTATTTTCTTAGCAATATATAGGGTCATCATACTGTCCTTACCACCAGATACACTTACAATACAATCATATTTAGGAGATGATTTGGTATGAAAAAGTAGCTTCTTCTTAAAATATGATAGACTCTCCTTTTCGTCCTTCTTCTCAACCTTAGTATTATCTTTTTCCCTCTCCCTGCATATATTACAAAGACCATTTTCATCTATCTCTACACGACCCTTAGTCTCTGGCATTACACATCTTTTGCACCTTCTAGGCTCTTCTTTCTTTATACAACAATTTTCCATCATTCCACCCCTATAGACTCACATACTTACTGATTTCATCTATTGTTGCCTGGTCCCACTTACTAGTATCTAGACCCTTCTGTGATAATAGCGTATAGGCCAGTCTTTCAACTCCAAAGGCATAACAAGCAGTATAGGCATAATCACCATTATGTGTCCTTATATTATATGGCTTAGAAAAATGAGTCCTGTGAAAGTTTACAGAGCAGCAAGAAACATAATCTCCATTGCTTGGTACAAGAATCCTGTACTCCAACTTAGAGTTTCCAATTAGCTGGAAGTATCTTAGCTTCTTGTAGCTACTTGCGAAGAATGAATCATTTGCAGTCTCACACCTTGAGTTTAGGGAAAAAACATCAATCCAAAATTTAGTCAATTTTTTTGATTCCTCTATAAGGGGCTCCAAGCTACCTGCCTCGCCAATAAAGACATACTCCTTCATATTGAACTCATTTAATCTACTTAGTTCCTTAATATTTAGCTCCTCGTTTCTAAAGCACCTACCAGACACCAAAAAGGCCTTGACTTCATTTTCCTCTAGACTATGGTTCTCTAAAGATGGATAAACAGGTGCACAAGTAGCGTGCCTCAAGACATTCTTAGGTAAAGTGGTATCATTTAAAACCTCATCTACACAAGAACACATTGGCTTTCTTGACATAAATTTTTCATAGGTATCAATATTATTATTTAGCTTGGTCTGGAACATCATATAGTGTGGGAAATTTTCAAAATACCTGCCCTTTACATACTCTTGAACAGGAAACAATACTGGGTATACCTCCTCTGTCAGATTACTGAAGGTCTTATAGGCATATTCATTTATCTTCTTGTCAAAGTACTCATATATCTTTAGGAATAGTCCAGAATAAGAAAATACTCCTGGACTTAGCTCTCTAACTGTCCTATCATTTAGTAGGTCAGAAAAAATATCTTTGTCATTTAGGGGCTTTTTATCTGTAAAATCCTCTAATACTATGGTTTCAATCTTTGAGTCCTTCATTGACTCAATTATCGTTACCAGCCTCTGAAGCTCCTGCTTGATTTCATCATTGCAAGAATCCTCACAAGCTATAATCACCTTATCTTCACCCTTATCTATATTGGTAATTTTAGGAGATACATAGGGTATCATATCTATAAAAACCTTTAGGTTATCTTCCTTCATACTATTTACATTAAATTCAAACATAAAATCCCTCCTCATGGAACAATCAATTAGCAAGGCAAGTGGATACAACAAACCTATCGTCAAAATAGGTTATACTTACATCCATTACCTGCTTTTCGATTAAAGACACTGCCCTTGCAGCTTCATTGTTGATGCCGACTATATTAATAGATTGCAGGTCTCTAATCCCCCTAGCATAGAACTTCAAACAGGCCTCCTTAACAGTCCAAAATGTGTAAAAAGCCCTAGTATCTATGTTTTTAAATTTTTCTAACTCATAAATAAAATAATTTTTTAGGATACTACTATAATTAAAACTCTTACTATAATCCTCTATATCAATTCCAATAGGCCTATTGCTAAATGCTATCACCGAGCAAGACCTGGTGTGAGATATACTATAGTTAAAATCACAATGTCCATAAAAGTAGGGTTTACCATTGTCAAACCCTATATCATCATCAGTCGGGAATCTCCCATATATCCCACTAAAAATAATATTAACTACTGCATGAGTAGCTATATGATTAAGCTTGTCCCCTATAAGACAATATTTATCTGCCCTCAAATCCTGACTTCTTGTTAATGACCTCCTGAGCCTATACTGACTCTCAACCAAAAAACCCTCCTCAAGAACAAGGACAAGCGTGTCTTTTTTTACTAGTTCAATACAAGTGAATATATCATCGATTAACTTTATCTTTCTGATAATCATTTTTCTCCCCATTTTGCTTGTATATCAGCACCTTTTTGCCAACTGTAATTAGCTATACTATTTAAGGGCCCTTTAGACGCCCTATTAATTTATGCCTATTAAGAGTATAGAAGAAATCATTTTCCAAAAACTCACTCCTCTTTTCTCAAATCAAGTACTATTTCCGTAGTCCTTTCTTCCCTCTCTCATATTTTTTCTTTTAGCAAAATTCTTCCCCATTCTTTCATTCCACCTTTGATAAATTTTTTTAGATAAACATTTACTAATTATGATTATGATTTTAAATTCCTAATGATATATATTATTATATCACCAGCTAAAATCTATATCAATGATTTTTTTAGAAAATATTCATTGATACCTATCGTCTTTTTTTATATTATTTATTGTAGTAATAGTTAACTTCTATATGTTTTTTATAAAAATTCAAGCTTGATTTATATTAATGATATAAAAATATTTAACCGAGGCTCTTACATGACGTAAAAAAGCACCCTAGCCAAATGGCTAAGGTGCTCTTACCTACTCAATATTTAGTTTTGATGATTGAATTTGTCATTTCATATCCATCAAGAGAAAAGTTTTCTAGGTGCTTATCATATCTATAATCCTATCTAGAAGGTCCGTAATTCCCTCTGCTACATAGACTATTTCATCGGGGTCATGGATATAGCATATGATCTGGCCCTCCTTGCCATCTTGGCCTGGATCAAAATCAAGCATTAAGTAACAGGTATCGCAGTATTCTGCAAAAGGAAACCAGCTCCTATTAAATAGATATTTCTTTATCCTACTATCCCTCATATTTTCTATATCTTCACTGGTAAAATAGTCTGGAAAATCACTTAGAAGTGAGTCCTTATTTTGGAAGTATTCCTTCGACCTCTCTATAGCTTGTAGGCTCATTAGAGAAAAGGCCATTTGCCTTTGACCAATTAGACATGGGAGTATAGCAAAAAACTTAGGTTGTATAATATTTAGCGTTGGTGAGAGAAAATTCTCTCCCAACGCTAAATTTTTTGCAAAAAAATAGGAACACACATCAAATCTCATGTATAATTTAAATCGTCAAAAAAAAAATAATAAGG
>NZ_CDRRTB010000009.1:0-29503 GCF_977045075.1 Peptostreptococcus sp.
TGAAGGTAAGAAAAAGGGTAGAATATGTGACTACAGACATGTATAAGCCATATATTGATCTTGCCAAGAAGGTCTTTCCAAATGCCAATATCGTAGTTGATAAATTCCACATAGTACAGCTCTTGACAAGGGAGTTAAACAAGCTAAGAATAAACGAGATGAAGAAGCTTAATACGAGGTCTAGAGAGTATATACCCATGTGTTTTAGGAAGAGTATAAAAACCCTTAAAAAGCTTAGAAAGTATGTGGTTAACTCATTAAAATATGACTATACGAATGCAATTGTAGAGGGCAAAAACAACAAGA
The DNA here is from genome assembly GCF_977045075.1 of Peptostreptococcus sp. Lineage (NCBI taxonomy): Bacteria > Bacillati > Bacillota > Clostridia > Peptostreptococcales > Peptostreptococcaceae > Peptostreptococcus > Peptostreptococcus sp. Next base: position 307 of record NZ_CDRRTB010000009.1, read on the forward strand.
TAAAGGTAATTAAAAGAGTATCCTACGGATATAGGAGTTTTAGAAATTTTAAGGCAAGGATAATGCTAATGGAAAGGTATAAGATACAAAAGGGCAACATCCATAGCTATAAGTTTGCTATGGATGCTGCCGCATAATTTAATAGATTTTATTGATTTAAATTATCACCAACGTTATTTGACATAGAGCCGTTAAAATTAAATTGATTCATTATGGACCTCCTGTAGAATTTGTTTAGCGACTTATATTTTAACACAGGATTCGCAATGAATCATTTTTTTATTCAGTTGTACAAATTGATTATACAATCAACCTTTTTTATTTAGTTGTACAAATTGATTATACAATCAACCATTTTATATTAATTTATAAGACTACCAAAATAAATCTAGTATACTACTAACCCCTTTATCGATTACATTAAAAGCTGTTTCTGTTAAATTTGCTAAGCCTCCTAGTACATATCCAGTTGTCTCTAATACTCCATCCATTAACTTCTGTTTACACCTAGTTAATGTTTCACCAAACGTTGAACCGGCCATGTACCCTACTGTTCCTCCAATAAATCCACCTATAGCAGACCCTGCAGGACCAAAAATTGTTCCTGCAGCAACACCAAATTCCGCCCCTTCAAGCATAGTAGCAAGACCTACTGCTGTTGCAACAGTTGTCTGTTCTATTTTATCAATTCCCTCTTTAAAAGATAATTCTCCGGTTGCCATTTTACCTACTACTTTCACATCCTCAACAGCTACAAAAGCAATATTAGCAATTGTACTAACAGGTGTCCCTTTTGGAATTAACGTAATAATTTCCTTCTCTGCTCCTGCTTTCAAAGCACCTCCCACAGCCACTTTTAATCCAAAATCAACACCACTTACAATTGCAGTTTCAATAACTTCTTCACCATCTATTTGTTTACCAGCCCATAATTTTTGTGCAATTTCAACACCTGCACTAATTAAAACGCCCTGAAATGCTGCATAACTTACTTGTTTTCCTATCCCATGTGCTAAATCCTTAGCTTTGTATTCATTCCAATCAAATTCACCTAATTGACCTCGTTGTGCCTCATCACGCATTAATTCAGCTTTGGATTTAGAAAGCGGGTTGCTCGTTGTTCCATCTGGTGCCTCTAATACAATAGTAGATTTTTTTTTAATTTCAATTTGCTGACCATCCGGAACAAGTTTCTGTTGCCCCCTATAATCTCCCTGTTCGAATGCTCTAGCTGTTGATTTTGCATCTTTACAATATTTTGATTGATATCTCTTTACAATCTTCCCATTTCCATTTAAAATTTCAATATCAACAGAATTTTTTGTATATCCACTTCCATTAGGTTCAAGTACTTTGGCTCTATATTGACTTCCTCTAGCTTCTGCATTTAAATTGAAAGTTTGCGCATGATACTGTTCTGCAATAAACCCATCTAAACGTGGATTTTGACTTACTATGCCAGATTTAGTTGTAATGGTTTTGTGTAATGATTTATTTACATTTACCATTGCTATATCTAAATTTAATAAATAATTTGATGCTTCCTGACTTGACATTGATGATGTGATTTTTTTCATCTCAGAAGCAAACCAACTTTCTTTACTTCTGCCACTTGTAATTGCCTTCGTTAATGAGTTTTTATTATCCTCATCTAACCTAATAGTTGTAATTATTTCATCAGCTATTTCTTGTATTTCTTCTAATGACTTTTCTGTGAAAATCTCTTGAAGTTTTTTCACTAGCCACTCATCTACTGGCATGTCTTTATTTTTTACATAACTTTCAATAAAATCTTTAATAATTGGCTTTATTGCTACAAATTCTTCTATATTCATTGAAATATCTTCTTCATCTATAAATAACAATTCATCAACTTCTTTACTCATATTTTTATCCTCAACACATATCCTTATTACTAGCTTGTTTTATATCCATATTCTTAATAGCATTTTCTATTTCTTTAATCTTATCTCCTAATATTTTTGATATAGATTTTGTATCATTTATAGACTTTAATAAGTCTTGTGTCGTAATAATATTTCTTTCATCAATAAAAGCACATTCAATAGTATCTTTTACAACAGCTTCTAAATCTGCACCATTAAAACCTTCTGTAACTTTAATAAGAGAGATTAAATCTAGTTCTCTGTTATATTTATTACGCTTTCTTAGATGAATATCCAAAATTTTTCTACGTTCTTCTCCATTAGGAAGATTAACAAAGAACAATTCGTCAAATCGTCCTTTTCTAAGAAATTCAGGTGGTATTTTAGATATATCATTTGCTGTTGCAACAATAAAAACAGTATTTTCTTTTTCCTGCATCCAAGTGAGAAACTGTCCAAATAAACGAGTAGTAACATCATTACCACTACCCTCTACACCAACACCTGCAAATGCTTTTTCTATTTCATCTATCCAAAGAACACATGGGCTAATTGCTTCTGATAGCTTCAATGCCTTACGCATATTTTCTTCTGATTCTCCTATATATTTACCAAGTAGTCTACCTACATCAAGTCTAAGCAACGGAATTTTAAATAAACTGGCAGTTGCTTTTGCCGTCAAGCTTTTACCACACCCTGGCATACCTATAATCATAATACCTTTCGGTACATCAACACCAAACTTAATAGCCTTATCTAAATTATCAAACACCTTTGATCTTCGCATGAGCCAGTCTTTAAGGTTTTCCAATCCTCCAATATCATCTATAGTTTCTTTAAAAGTAACTATTTCAAGCATTCCTGATTTTTTAATAAACTGCTCTTTTTCTCTTAAAATTAGAGTTTTATCTTCTTTGTTGATTCTACCACCATTTTGATAAGCAAGATTTAAGATTTGTTTTATTTGAAATTCTTTTAAACCTTTAAATGAAAGTGCAATATCGTTAATAATATCCTCTTCCACATCTATCTTCATATCATTAATAAAGTCGTTTATTATATCAAGAATCTCTGATATGTTTGGTAATGGAATATCATATACTGTTATAATATTTTCAAGTTCAGCAGGTATTACAATTGTTTCTGACAAAATAAAAATAGTTGTATTATATTCATCATTATAAAGGTTGTTATCTGCTATTCTTTTTAGCAATGCAATAATTTTTGGAGAATTTAATTCTCTATGAATATCCTTCAAAATAATGAATGTTTCCTGTTCAAAGCCATCATCCATTGTAAGTTCAAGAAAATGTTCCAAATCACACCTTAACATTGGACTTTTAGTTTTAAAGTCTATCAATCCTAGTGCATTATTAAATTCTATACATTTTGCATTTGCAGCAATGTACTCAATCGAATTATCTATCACTTTAAAATCAAAATGGTTGATATAAATTATTGGACGAAGAGCATCAACATAAGAAGCCAACAAGTTGACTGTATCTTTTCTCATAACTATACCTCCATATATCTCAGAGTGTGATTTTCATTACATTTGTAATCAAGACCATTTAATATTAAAAATTTTCCCATGTAATCTTCATGATTGATTTCCTCTCCTGTTTTTCCAGCATTTCTTACTACTATTTTATTTCCTGCCCTAATAACCATTATTTTTTTATTTTTAGGTTCTGCATCTTTCCAATATTCATCAGTTGGACCACTAACTACTATTACGTTCTTTTCAAGAATTTCATCAACTTTATCTTTATCAAAAAAATTATCAAGAGTAATTAGATAGTTTATATTTTTTATATTTTCTTTCTTTACAATAGAACTATTTTCATTCATCTCACTAACTAACATATACTTTCTTAATTTAGAATCTGTAAGCATTATATATATAAACATAGGACACTCATCAATCATAGTACGAATCATATCAAAATAGTCCATGTCAAATATTTTCAGAAAGTCATTCGATATTTTTTTACAAGAAGCTTTTAAAAAAGAAATGTCTTTTTTATGTATCACTATCTCTTTTTTTAAATTCTCATATTGAATAAAATAATCATCTATAATTAAATTTATTTTATTATTAAAATTATTATATTTTTCGTTCTTTTTATTTCTATTGTTAGTGTATTCAAGTATATATATTTTCTCTAAAATTTCATTTTCTTTAATTTCTATATCAAAAATTTCTATAAGCTGTCTAATTATTTCTATGTACTCACTACTCATAATCATCTCCACTTTTTTCAACTGATCTGAATAGCCTCTAACTTCTAACCAACGATGCAATAGTTTGTTTTTATAATATTCAAGAATATCTTCAATCGAAAAATTATTTTGTAAATCTTCAATTGTTCTAACTGGATTGCCATCACAAATAAGATTAAATTTAATAGTTTTAGCCATTATAATACCTCCAAATTTTATAATAATTCCACATTGCTTCCTTGACTATTAAGCCCCCTATCTATCTCTCTTCAAACTACTTCTGCTGATAAGTGTATCCCCCTTCATCTTTTAATATTTTTACTGTTGGTAAATGAACCAAAACTGCTTCTATCCCGTTACCTTTATACAGTGAATCTTTTTTTAGCTTGCTACCATACACAAATTGAATGGCTGATTGTATAATCAACCTTTATTTTATTACCCTTATTAATTTTAAATCTACATTTTCTTCCATTAAAATTGCTTTACATCTTCTTTCGCAACTCTAAATTCATCCATATCGTTAAGTAATCCCATTCAGTAATTCAAAGTTCTTTGTTTGTTACAATGTTTATTAATGAATCACTTGTTGTATAATGATATAGCTTTTCTCCTTAATCCATATGAACAATATTCGGCATTTTTTTATCATTATTGCATATATTTTACTCTCCGTTTCAAGATATGTCCTAATATCATAAAATACTACTATGACTATATTTAAGCTGCTTTTATTTGTTTCTATTATCATAAATCAAAACGAACTCAGTTCTACATTATCTTGATTTGAATATTTCTATTTACTATATAAAGGTTTCTGGGTAATATACATACAATCATTCTATGTTATGTGTGTTGCTGTTTCTCTATTTATATCTCCTCAAGAATATAGATATCTTTGGATGGGATAGCCCCCAATCTTCAAGCTCTTTGTCTGTGATTTCATTATCATAATATTCCTTTCTTATTTCATCCCATTCTACAAGAAAATTATGAAGTTCATACCGTATGACAGTAAGGCACTGGTGGCTCCGTCTATCAGTCGTCAGAGCTTCATTTCTTTTTCGTAGTCAAGAATAATATGAATAAACTCGTGGATGGAGTTCAGTTCGTGGTCTGTGAAGGTGGAAGTATCACTGTCTAATGCCTGTGCTATTTTTTGCATTTGTTTTTTGTTGGAGATTTATTTCCAAGTTCATAATTTGTATGGTAGCATCAGTCGATTCGGTTTTGATTCTTTACATGAATAAATTTTCCCACATAGTAATAGATTTTGGTAGAATCAACTTATACTCATCATAAAATCCAATTAGATCAGATCTACTTATTTCATAGCAATTTTTGATGGAATCTATATTTTTTATTACAGGCGCATATAAGTAAACGATATATCCATCATCTATATAAGTTCTGTAATCTAGAGCATCAATTGTAAGGTTTTTGCCACCCTTTACTTGTATGACGGCTTTTTGCATATTATTTTTATCTCTTGATCTTAATTCACATTCTATTTTTATAGTTGTCGATTTTCTAGCTATAGAATTTGAAAGCACATAATAATTTTTTTTGAGTTGTAAATATGTGATTACAAGTTCTTCAAGTTCAAAATCTGGCAAATTATCAAGTATAGAGCCTTCCATTTTATTAAAGCTATATTTTTTAGTATGGGAGAATAAATTATATATGTATTTTGAGTATTCAATGATAATATCATCTACAATTTTTGATGCAATTCCTCCGTTAGGTCTATTAAATGAAGCTTTAATTTGCCCCGGAATATCCATACCTACTTTATATGCTTCTATTGGAAGTAATGCACCTATATCCATATCATAATCACATTTTGTAATAGGTTCATTTATTGCTCTAGCAATCCAATAGTAACCGTCTAAGTCTCTTGTCCAAAATAAGTCGTCTTTCTTAACATTTCGAAAAACATTAAAAGCATGGTTGATTTTTTTAACATCTTTTTTAACAGCATTGTAGAAGTCCTCATAGTATTTGATATTTTCATTATCTTTATATATATAACTCCAGCCTATAACAAGAAACTGTTCATCATCATTTAAACAATAGTCTAACAATTTTTTTCTATCCTTACAATCTGTTTTCAAATGAAACCTAGTGACTTTATCCATAATTATCCTCCAAAAAAGTGTTCTATTTTATTTAAATTTATTTCTATAATAGTTATTAATCAAAAAATATGATATGGACTAAAAATTAATAATTTAAGAAAAAACATTTTAAATTTCAATTACATTCTAACATGAAATAAAATATAATACAAGAAATAAGAAATAAGAAATAAGAAATAATACATAATATACATTTATTTTTTCGATGCAATTAGCATCTGTTATATAAGTAGAAAATATAGAATATATGACTAAAATATGGTATAATGTCTACATATTATGCGAAAATGTGGCAAAAAGGAGTGGTGATAATGAAAGAACGGAATGTTACTGATGTAGTAAGAGAGTTGGATATTTCAAAGTCATATTTATATAAATTGATAGATAAAAAGAATATTAGTATACCGAAAACTAATACAGGGAGGTACTTTTGGGATGAAGATGCAGTTAATACTATAAAAAACCATATAAATACTAAGGATACACAAAATATAAATGATATAGAATATTTAGTATCTAGTCTTGGTCTAAAACAATCGTATATAAATAATAGAAGATATCTTGGGAATAAGTATTCCCTTTCTGATTTTATAAGAAATACTGTTGATGAAAATTGTAAAGGTATAAACATAGTTGTTGATATATTTAGTGGAACAGGATCTGTTGCAAATGTATTTAAAGATAAAATGATAATTACAAATGATTTATTATATAGTAATTATATTTCTAACTATGCTTGGTTTGGAAATGGTGAATATTCTAAAGAAAAAATAATTGAATTAATATACAATTATAATCAGATGGAAAATAAAGAAAATAATTATATGAGGGTAAATTTTGCAAATACATTTTTTTCTGCAGATGATTGTAGTAAAATAGGGTATATAAGAGAAAATATAGAGGTTAGGTATAAAAATAAAGAAATTAATTTTAAAGAATATACTATATTAATAACCTCTTTATTGTATGCAATGGATAAGATTGCTAATACGGTAGGACATTATGACGCATATAGAAAAAATGTAGAGCTTGAAAATAAATTAGTACTAAATGTAATATTGCCTGAAGAAACGTTAAATTCTAATAATATATGTTATAATATTGATGCAAATGAGTTAATCAAGAATATTAAAAGTGATTTATTATATTTAGATCCACCTTATAATTCAAGACAATATTGTGATGCATATCACTTGCTTGAAAACGTTGCAAGATGGAAAAAACCTGAAGTTTATGGTGTTGCAAGAAAGATGGATAGATCAGAATTGAAAAGTGATTATTGCACTATAACGGCAACAAAAGCATTTGAAGAACTGATTGAAAATGCTGATACGAAATATATTCTGTTGTCATACAATAATATGTCTACTAAAGGTAATGATAGATCTAATGCTAAGATTTCAGATGAAGATATTATGAGAATACTTAAGAAAAAGGGTAAAGTTACAATTTTTGAATCAGACTATAAGAGTTTTTCAACTGGCAAATCGAATATTAAAGATAATAAAGAAAGACTTTTTTTATGTGAAGTGTTTAGTGAGAATAAAAGGAAAATAAATATATCTTGTCCATTTAATTATACAGGAGGAAAATTCAAGTTATTGAAACAAATACAACCATTATTTCATGAAAAAGAAGTTTTTTTGGATTTATTTGCAGGTGGGGGAAATGTAGGAATTAACTCGACTTCTTCTAGGGTAATATTTAATGATTTGAATTATAGATTAATTGGTTTAATAAAATTTATAAGAGAAACTAATACTAATATCTTATTAAATAAAATAGATAATGTTATAGATAAGTATGGACTGTCAAAATCTTCATTATACGGATATTCATATTACGACTGTAATAGTAGCATAGGATTGGCTACTTATAATAAGGAAAGATTTTTAAAGTTAAGAGAGGACTTTAATAAAAAAGCAATTGTAGGAGAAATTGATTATGTAATGTTATATGTATTAATTGTATATTCTTTCAATAATCAGATTCGTTTTAATAGGAAAGGTATGTTTAATCTTCCTGTTGGGAAGAGAGATTTTAATTCCAAAATGAGGAGTAAGTTGGTTTTATTTTCTGAAGAGCTAAAGAGCAAGGATATTCAGTTTGTAAATAAAGACTTTAGAGATATTTCATTAGATAATATATCACCAAAAACCTTTATATATTGTGATCCTCCTTATTTAATAACAACTGCAACATATAATGAAAATGGGATGTGGACAGATAAGGATGAAATAGATCTACTTGATTTTTTAGATAGAGCAGATAAAAAAGGGTTTAGTTTCGCTTTGTCAAACGTATTAGAAAGTAAAAATGAAAAAAATAATATTTTATCTGACTGGATTAAAAGTAGGGGTCACTATTGTTATTATTTAAATAAAAGTTATTCAAATAGTAATTATCATAGAAAAGATAAAAATAGTATATCTGAAGAGGTTTTAATTACTAATTATCCTGTTGATTGGAGGAATGAATAAATGGTAAATAAAAGTATTCCATATCAAAGTTTTTGTTGGGTTATAGGAACTACAAGTTTTAGAACGGCAAAATTGAATTTAAAAATCGAGGCACAATTGTTACTTCTTGATAAGTTTTATAATGAGGTCGTAAAGGAATCAAGTTGGAACTGGAACAGTGAATTGCAAGAAAAATATTATGATTTTATGAAAGATAGAGCTTTTCTAACAGGAGAAGCAAAAAGAAAAGACAAAGACGCCAGAGAAAAAACATCGGGGTTAGTTGATATTGGTTTAATTACAGAAGAAAGATTGATTACGGATGCAGGAAGAGAACTCCTTAAAATAACAAGTAGTGGGAATTTTGAAACCAATAATGTGTTTAATATTAACAGAGATAGCTTTATCTATTTAAAACAGCTTCTTAAAACAAGTATAAATGTAAGTGGTAGTATCGTTAGACCGTTTATTGCGGTTGTAAAGTGCCTGACGGAACTTGAGTTTTTAAGTTATGACGAGTTTACTTATTTTGTTCCGCTAATTAGAGATGACGAAAGTGCAAAACAAATTATATCAGATATTAAATTATATCGAGAAGGTAAAATTTTACCGGAAGAAATAATTTATAAGAGGCTTATGCAAATGGATAACTATAAACTTGCACAAGAAGAATTTATAACCTCTTATGTTGATGAAAATTTAATATGTTTAGTGGGAATGAATCGTAAAAGCAGAAGCTATGATAAGCCGTACTATAAATTATATGATAATTTAAAGAAGGTATTTCTTGATGGTGAAAACATTTATGAATCACTATTAAATTCTGCAAAGAATATAAATCAAAAACCTGGAACATTGTGGAGAAGTTTACTATTTAAAACAACCAATATTGGTGTTGTAAGAAAAAATGGTAAGTCTTCAATTAATAAACTATGCCCATTTATAAACTGTAAAAATGAAACAGAACTAAAAGAAATGTTTTTCAAGTATTTACATGTTTTTAAAGCAATGGCGACTTTATCTGATTATTTTGATTTAAATAGAAGATATTTTAATATTACAGACACTCTAATTTTTGAAGATCGTATGATTAAGTTGGATATGATTCCAAAGTATTATTTTAAAGAAATTATTGATGTTCTGTATACAGAAACTTTTAGTATAGATAATAATCTCAGAGCTGATGCCTCACTTGAAACTATATCAAAAGCATTCAAGTTAGATATTAGCAAAGTATATGCAGCTTTGAGTAAAGATTTAGGAATTACAATTAAGAGTCCTGAACAAGCAGCAACTTATGTAAATGATGAACGATACAGAAGATTTAACACTTTGATTGATAAGAAATTTAACGATTCTGTGCTTATAGAGTTACTAAATTGTTTTGAGAAACGTGATGATAAAAGGATTGAAGAACTTGTTACAGATGAGGCTGCAATACCAACTATTTTTGAATATATTTTGGGAATAATATGGTATAAAGTAAGTGAAAGACAAGGGAATATTTTGGACTTCATGAAGTTATCATTAGAAGCCAATTTATTGCCTAAGACACATGCAGCAGGAGGTTATGCAGATATTATATATGAATATGAAGCGTGTACCTCTTATCCGAAACATTCATTATTGCTTGAAGCAACCCTTGCAGATGGAAATAATCAAAGAAGAATGGAGATGGAGCCTGTTTCAAGACATTTAGGAGATTACAGAATTAGATTTAATAATCCATTTGATTACAGCCTATTTGTAAGCACATACTTAGATAAAAATGTGATTTCAGATTTTAGATATAGAAAGATAATTCCATATACCAGAGATGAAGAAACCATTACAGGAATGAAAATTATTTCAATGGATACAGATTCTCTTAAGAAAATAATTGAAAATAAGGTTAAGTACAAGTATCTGTATGAAGTGTTTGACAAATACCATGAAATGCCATTAGAGACGGTAGATTGGCATGATGGGATGATAAAAGAGGCTACTGGGGAGTATAAAGTATAATTTATAGATTTAGGAGGTGGAATAAGTGTTTTATTCACCATTAAGGTATCCAGGCGGAAAGGGAAAACTTACGCCACTAATAGAATTGCTGATTGATAAATATGGACACAGGGGTGGAATATATATAGAGCCTTTTGCTGGTGGAGCTGGAGTTGCAATCGAGTTGCTTGAAAAGGGCGTAGTTTCTGAAATTGTAATAAATGATTTAGATAAAGGAATATACTCCTTTTGGAGAGCTATATTAGAGGAAACGGATAGGTTTTTGGAACAAGTGAGCCGAGTCCCTCTTACAATTGACGAATGGAAAAAACAAAGAAGTATTTGTTTTGGAAATAATAAAAAATATAGTTTTGAACTTGGATTTGCAACATTTTATATGAATAGAACAAATCGTTCAGGGATTATAAAAGCAGGAGTGATAGGCGGTATGGAGCAGTCTGGGTTATGGAAATTAGATGCTAGATTTAATCGTGAAGATTTAATATTAAGAATTAAAAAAATTGCGGAAAACAAATCGAAAATCCATCTATACAACAAAGATATAAAATCATTTTTAGAGAATTATGTGCCCAAATATGAAGAAAACGCATTTATATATTTCGATCCACCATACTTTAATAAAGGAAAACAATTATATCTTAATTTTTTTAATTACAATGACCATATTCGAATAGAAAAATTAATAGGCGATACAGTTAATTGTGATTGGATCATAACATATGACGATGAACCAGAGATAGAAAAAATTTATGAAAAATATTGTATAAAAAGAATTGAGCTTAATTATAGTGTGGCAAAAAAAAGAAAAGCCAAGGAATTAATTATATTTGAATCTAGTTCTAGTGTCCCAGACATTAATGAATTAATGAAGAATAATATTAGTGTGAATTTAGCGTAAGGAGAGATATATGTACATGAAGCCTACAGAGTTAATTTTAGAGAATTTTAGAAATTTTAGAGATGTTATTATTCCATTAGGTAAAAAAATAACCATTGTAAGCGGAGTTAATGGTGTGGGAAAATCTAATATTTTATCATTAATTGCGTCCGGTTCTGGAATTAATAAGAAAAGTTCGCTAGGCAGCAATTTTCGACCTGAATTTTTAGACTTTTTTAATATTGATAAAACCGAAAAGTACCATGACTATAGAATATATTTAAAATATGGACAAAGTAGTGAGTCAATCGCATTGACTAAAAGACTTTCGTTTAAAGATGATACAGGTACTAATCGTGGTATTAGAATAATTCCGCGAACTACAAATAAATATCTAGATGATTGCACAATAAAAAAAGCTGAAGAAGATGCTAAATCAAATTTTGGTGTAGGAGGATCGGGAAGAGTAAAAATACCAACTATTTATTTAAGTTTATCTAGACTATATCCACTAGGAGAAAATAAAGACTTAACGCATATTAGTAAAATAAGAAAAAATAATCCTTTTGCAAAAGAAGAAATGCTGAATATTTACCGAGAGTGGTATAACTCTGTTATTCCCGGTTCGATTAAATTATCTGATGAAATTTCGATAATAGATAAAAAGGCCTGTCCAAGATCTTCTTTACATATGGAAATAGAAGGAACTCCGGCTCTTTCACAATCTATAGGGCAGGATAACATTGGGAATATAATAAGTGCATTGATTGATATTTACTTGCTATCAAAGGAGAGTGACTATAATGGGGCTCTGCTTTGCATTGATGAAATTGATGTATCTCTACATCCAGATACTCAAATACGATTATTTGAACTGCTGAAAAAACTATGTGATGAAATCTCTCTTCAGGTTATTGTTAGCACACATTCTTTAACTATCTTGAAAGAAAGTTTAAAACAAGAACAAAAAGATTCTGAAGAAACTAAAGTTGTATATCTAAAGAATCCATCTATGCCGATAGTGGCCAGCATTAAATCTTATGAGCTATTGAAAAATGATATGTTCAATAAAATAAATTTTCAGAAAACACTTCCTAAAATATATTTTGAAGATTATGTGGGGCAGAAATTGTTTATTCAACATATAAACGCGCTTAGGAACATAATAAAATTGATAAAGGAATCTTCCGATGCTACATATTTTCGTAATTCTGAGAATGTTTCTAATCATGATGCTATTAGAGAAAGAATACTTGAATTTGAAGATATATCTAATATTAAAGACGAGTTAAAACAGGTTGTAACACATTGCGGATGTGATGAGTTAATGAATATTTCAGAGGCTGATGAATATTTTAATAGGGTAATTATATTCTTGGATGGAGATGCAAGATTGAAGGAAAAATCTCAACATCCAATGGTTAAAGATTATTTGGAGATAGATTTCAATCCTAAGGAAAAAGGTTTAAATGATAGAAAACATAAGCCGAATTTGGTATTTGCACCTGGATATTTTGCACCAGAAAGCTATTTATACAGAATAATATATGAATTAATAAACAATCAGACTAAATATATTGATTTTTGGAGAGGCGTTGATCAAACCGAAGAAATAACACTATATACATCTGATAAAATAAAAAATATGTTTGAAAATCTTAAAGAGGATTTTACAAATGATGATTTAAAAAATATATTTAAAGAACCGTCTGATAGTAGTGAATTATGGAATTTTATAATTAAATCTAGTCTTATAGAGTATTATTATATGGACTACTCTACTATTAATATATTATTGGATTTTGCAAAAGATATAAGAACTGCATATAACATGACTTTTCCGCTGACCATGGAAAATAAGAAAGTTTAAAAAAAGTGCTTGCTATATGCTTGCAAAAAATAAGATAAACAGAAATAAAATGGAGAATAGGGCTGGAATTGATAATAAAAACCTTGATTTTATGTCATTTATACAAAACGATATCAATGGACATATCGAGTTTGAGTAATTTTGTATTTATTGTAAAAGAAAGTTGCAAAATGGAAAATTATATGACAATTAGAGAAAAAGCTGAGCAATGGTGTGTGTCTCCACGACGGGTGTAGACTCTACGTATAAACGAAAAAATAGAGGGTGCAGTTAAATTTGGACACGTTTGAGCAATCTTAGTCGATTTGATAAACTAATTGACAGAATAGTAAGCATGGGTCAATATAAGGGTTTGGGAAAAATAGATTCGTATGGTGAGCCGTGGTATTAACGTATGGAAAGGTGATAAACTATGGCTAATGAAAATATTGAAATTAAAAAGTCAAATGTATTGATGATATATTTTGAAGCAAATACATTTAAAAAAGAATTCAACCGAAAAGTTCGTGAGTATAGAAGTCAGGAATATAGTAATAATGTTAAAGATGAGCTAGCAATACCCTATTGTATTACATTAGCATCATTTGCATGTGAGTTATTTCTTAAATTTTTGATAGGTGTGAACCAGATAAAGAATATGAAAAGTGCAGAAAAAGTCGAAGTTCCAAGGAAACATAACTTGGAATCATTGTATATACAATTACCTAGTGAATTCAAAGATGCTATCTTGAAAAAAATTCCTAAGGATAGATTAGAAGAAATATTGGAAAGAAATTCTAATTCGTTTATGGATTGGCGGTATATATATGAATGTAGCAAAGAAGAAATAATATTCAATTATGATTATATTAAACAACTAATAGACGTATTATATGAATTTGCAAATAAAGTAAAGGATGACATTTGCTTTGAAGCGAATAAATCCACAAAATTAGAAATGAAAGGAACAGAATAACCAGAAATAGGATACATCAATATATAGAAAAAACAGATAATATAACTGTTTGTAATGCAGATGAACAGAGGAATATTGAGAAATAAACTATGGATTGATTATATACTTGATGAGATAAACATAATATAATAATCAAAGATAATCCATTTGAAGTATTTTGTGATAAAAATACCTATAAAAACGATGAAAATAAATAATAGACACAAATCAAGGCCTTGTAAATTTTCATTCTGTAAGTGATAGTAATCTTTATATGGAGAGTGGGAATAGACCGAAAAAATCACAAAATGGCTTAAAATAGTGTTTTAAGCCCACCAAAATGAGCAACTGGGATAAAATCAGGTAAAGATTTCAAAAAGAGTAATCTGGTTGATTATACAATCAACCAAAATTATAAATTGTTGGAAGAGTATGATAAGAGAAATTTATTTGATATTAGAAGTATTTGGAAGGAAAGGGTAGGTTAAATTCAATAATAATATAAAGAGAATAATGTTCTAAAGATTGGAGTAATATTTTATGAATAATAATGAACAAGTAGAAAATAATCATGATATGGATTATGAAAAGGATAACAAAAAAAACAAACAGTATATTCCTATAGAAATATACAAATATGTTTCTGGGCTTTTAACATTTCTTTTTAGTTTAGCAATTGTAGTTAAGAATATATATCAATATATTTATTCTGTTAAAGCTGAAATATTCTATGGAATACCTCAAAATTATTTCTATGAAAATATATTAGGAGAGATTAATATTAAATTAATATTCGTTATTGTTAATTTAATATTACTTTTTTTACCTGTTATTATTAAAAGATTGGGAAAGAAAATTAGACTATCTCGGATAGAAGCTTTTGGATATTCAGTTATTATAACGACGTTAATTTTTAATACGCTTCTAACTTTAGTAATTTATATTATTAGTAATAATAAAATGAAATATATTAATAATTCTATATTTTCTGGTTTAGCTATATTGATTATTATATTGATTTTTTCAATAGGTTCTTTTTACATATATTTTAAGTTTTTAACTGACAACTATAACTCTACTGAAGATGATATAGGTATTAAAAATATAAAAGAAACTCAATTTACGAATGAAAAAGTAGAAAAAAAGAATAGATTATGTGAAAATAAAACGGCATACTTAATAAATATCATTATCATTATTGCTGTTATTGGAATTATTATTATATTTTTTATAAACATTGAGTTACCTAATAACAAAAAAAATTATGAAGTAGTATTTGAGAGAAGTGAACCTAAAAAAATCGTTGTTACAGAATATCAAGATTATTTTATTTTAATGGATATTGAAGAGATTGAGAAGAGCAGTAAGAATAATATAAATAAAGTGATTTTTAAAAAATATTTTTATGAATTGAAGAAAAAGGGGAATTTAAAAATGAAATATATTAACATTAAAGAAGTTTTGCCAGATAAACAATGACAATTTGGTGAATAAAAAAAAAGGTAATAGAAATTAGAAATCTATTGTGATTTGATCCCAAAAAGTTAGACTTTAATAGGTTCTATAATATTCGCAAATTGCAATAATAAGTTGAACATTGATAACTAAAAATCCATGTCACGAAGCTGTCTACCGATATATAAGGTCAAGCTCATCTTCGAAGACTTCATCCGGTGTATGATAATTTAGTATTTTACGTGGCAAGCTGTTACACCATACTTCTATGTCAGCAATATAGTCTACATCAAAGTCACTGATACGCTTACCTTTTGGAATAAATCTTCATATAATACCATTATGACGTTCATTAGTTCCTCTTCGCGTGACGTATATGGATGTGTATAATAAACAAGAGTCTCAGCCAATTCTTCAAGTTCAGATAACCTTGAAAACTCAGAACTATTATCTGTCGTGATTGTCTTGAACACTTGACTGAGATGCTCGCTATATATTTTTTGAAGATCATAGAGTCTGCACGATAATTCTTGATTGGCAACATCCAGTATTCGCGGCTTTGTTTTGGTGCATACAAGATCACAATAGGTAAATTCGCCACTTTGTAAGGCTCTTCTTACACAAGCATCCAGAGACCACTTATCCTCTCAGATATGCGAGTCTACATAGGCAAGTAAAACTGCTTTTTCTAAGTTATCAAGGTGTCTGCCACAGGCAAGACGATTCTGCTGGTATGTAGCCTGTCCGACCTTTGACTTGTAACGCTTAACATTGCCTCTATACAAGGAGACAGTACCTCTGCGCATCTCATTGCGGAAAGTGTTTGGGGCACAGCCGATTTCTTTAGCGATTTTGTTGGCTGACCATCCATCTTTCAAGCGAATCTGAATCAAAACTCGTTCATCATAAGAAAGATGTTTCCCTTTTTCGTGTTTAGTTGTGGTAAAATATACATGATCCATAGTTATAACTCCTTTGGTTTATTGTTGATTTAACACCTACATTCTACCACAGAAGTATAGCTATGGATTTTTTATTTAAATGTTCAACTTGATTATACAATCAACCTAAAATTAAAAATAAGTAGGTGATAATATGAAATATCTAGTTGATATAAGGGATGAAATTTTAATAAGAGAAAAAGAACCTTTGTTATTGGAAGCTTATTCTTACACTAATAAAGAGTGTATTGAAGAAGATTGGTTGGTTGGGGTTTATGATGGCAGTATAACAACAATAGCCATCACTGAATTAGAAGCCAAAGAGTTGATAAGAAATAAAGAACTGTATAAAAGCATAATAAAAAATAATATAGAAAAGTAATTGTTGGACTTATTTTTTTCGTTATATCCAGTGCCTTTGAAAAGCGTTATAAGGAACTCATATGTCTAAGGTTAAAAAAGACACGATTGAAGTAAAAGGTTTTGCTATTCAAATTTATACTGATGACTTCAAAAATGACTATATAAGTCTAACAGATATTGCAAGATACAAAAATGTGCATGAACCTAAAGATGTTGTTAAAAACTGGTTACGAGTAAGAGATACAATTGAATTCCTTGGTCTCTGGGAGACTATTCACAATCCTAATTTTAAAGGGGTCGAATTCGACTCCTTTAGAAAGGAAGCAGGAACAAATGCATTTACCTTATCCCCTCAAAGGTGGATTGAAAATACAAATGCGATCGGTATTGTTTCTAAATCTGGACGAGGAGGAGGAACCTTTGCTCATCCTGATATAGCTATGGAATTTGCTTCATGGATTTCAGCAGAGTTTAAGCTCTATTTAATCCAAGATTACAAGAGATTAAAAGGAGACGAGAATTCTAAGCTATCATTAGGTTGGAATCTTAATCGAGAAATCTCCAAGATTAACTACAAAATTCATACAGACGCAATCAAATAATATCTCCTAGAGGATCTTACCAAAGAACAGTTATCTTATAAGTATGCAAGTGAAGCCGATATGCTCAATGTTGTCTTATTTAACAAAAGAGCAAAACAGTGGCGTGAAGAAAATCCTGACTTAAAGGGAAATATGAGAGACTATGCAAGTATGAATGAGTTATTGGTACTAGTAAATATGGAAAGCTATAATGCAATCCTTATTGGTAAAGGAATGGATCAGAAAGAAAGAATGATAGAACTTAGAAAGCTTTCCAGAACTCAACTGATGTCAATTGAAAAACTCAATGGTACTGGTATTAAAAAATTAGAGGGGAAGAAATAATTACAATAGTATTGATAAAGAAAATATTTTAATTGACATTGATACTTTAAACAATAAAGAGTTTATAAAAATGTTAGCTTACATCAACAATGATAAAAAATATTAAATGAAAGGGGATGGAGCTAGTGTCAAACAATAATTATGATGATTTCATCAATAGATTAGAAGAATATGCTTCCAAACCAGACAATACTGTTTTTGCAGATTGTGATATAGAGGGTATGAGTAACTTTTATAAGGATGACAAAACAAGTAAGGTATGGTGGGTAGAAAGGTTAGATTCAGTAGGTGAGTTTTTATTTAGTTTCGATAGAAAGAAAATATATAACTTGTTTTCTGACTATCCTCATAATCTTACAGAAGATGAGATTGAAATTTTTGATAAAGAAAATCCATATTGGGCTGATTTTTTTAGATATAGAAAAAAATAATTAAGATATGATTAGATGGCTAACAATGATATGAAAGTAATAATATATAAAATTTCAAGTCATTTATATGAAAGTATAAAATTGTGGCATAAGACTTGTTTGGATGATATTGCTTGGAGATATAAGTTATTTGACATAGACTCGAAGTAAATGGTAATGTACTTATTACTATTTGCAAGGACATAAAAGTTTGTTTGTATTTTGAAGAAGCATTTAACCTAAATTATAGTGGTTAAGGAAACGAAATTTAGAAAGATGATTTTATCTAAGAAAAAATAGTGGCGTACTGATTTATATATTTATTAAGAGAGTATAATCCAGTGAAAAAAGAAGTTAAAACATATCTAAAACCCTTAAAAGAACTGCTGGCTAGCAATATTGGTGAATTGCCCTTGAATATTCCAGACTATCAACGTCCTATACTTGGAAAGCCAAAAATGGCATTCAACTACTGGACGACGTTGTAAGGTTTTCTAAATATCCAGAGTATAGAATTGGAACTATCATTTTGCATTATAATGGTAATACACTAGACATTTTTGATGGACAGCAAAAAATTATTACAAGTTTACTAATTGCAAGGTATTTAACAGAAAAAATCACATACACTCGAAAATGAAGAACCACCAGCTAGGCTGGTGGACTCCTTTTTAATCAATGGTTTTTCGTAAATCTGAGATTATTTTTTCTAATTTCTTGTCTTTTGTATCACTGTCATTTTCTAACTTAGTATCTTCTAGTCTGTCAATTAACATCCTTAGAAAACCACTAAATTGTTTTTCTGTCATTCCAGTCTCTTTCATCTTTTTCTCCCTAATGCCATTTATAACTTGTAAGTTATCCCTTACTGTACTTATATTATATCGTGATGGCAGGATATTGTTAATACTTACTAATGATTTTTTGAAAAAATATACTTTTTTCAGATATATAGTCGCCTGAATCCATATAGAATACTCACTCGCATTTATGAGGTTGTATAATATTTAGCGTTGATGAGAGAAAAAAATCTCTCCCAACGCTAAATTTTTACAAAAAAATGAAACAAACACCAAATCCTTGTTCAAATTACGAAAACAAAAAAAGAAGAAAAAAATACCTGTTCTAAGCATAGTATAAAAGAAGTCTTAGGAATTAACGTTATTCATACATTGAATCAATCAATTAGCATCGTCAGTATTGGGGATTCTATATTATATATATAGATGATATAATATTCATAGAAAAAGAGTTTTCAACTCATACAAAAATATAAACCAAACCACTTTATATGGAGGAAGAATAAAATGGGTCTTATAGCAAACTACAAATACCTAAGCGATAAAAACCTAAATGAACTTAAGGCTCTCTACACAGAAAATACCGAGTCTATTACAGATATAGAAGAGAACAATAACGATTTAGAAATATTACTTGATCTAGATAAGATGTGGGATGCCCTTCACTTTGTGCTTACAGGAGCAAGTGCCAGCGAGCCTATAAAAGATAACTACTTTAGTGAGGCTATATTTGGAACCTCCCATATTGTAGAGGCTGAGGATTTCATAGCCTACACAGAAAAATCAAGGATTAAAGATATATTATTAGCCCTTGATAATTTTGATATGGAAAAAGCTATGGAAAGCTTCAGTATGGAAGAATGTAAAAAGGCAAATATCTATCCGGATATTTGGGACTATGAAGAGGAAAGTGAAGAAATAGAAGAAGAACTAATGGATTGCTTCCAAAATATGAAAGACTTCTACAGAAAAATATTAGAAGTAAATGGTAATGTACTTATCACTATTTGCTAGAACATAAAAGTTAGTTGATAAAGACAAACACATATTTAAAAATTTGAAAGAGGACGCTACAGTGAAGCACAGAAATATCAGAAGAGAATGTGAAGACCTATGGGCAAAAAACAAATATTACGTCTTAAGCAAATCACATAAAGAATACCTAGAGATAAGAGAATACTTGAAGGAAAAAGAAGTAGACATTACGCATCTAAACCAAAAAATAGAAAAAGTAAGGAAGATGGAAGAAAGCAAAAAAGACTTTAGCAATGCAGTCCTCCACGTGTGGGGATACTTCAAAAAAGAGGCAAGCGAAATTGAAAAACAAGAATTTTTTAAAAGACTAGAAGAATATATGGACGGTAAAAATGAGCAAAAATATGTAATTGAATACATTAATGCATTGCTAAAGAAATACCCAAATAAATATTTGCAAGAGTCAACCTTACTAAGAGGAGGAGAGTATCAATGAGTTACACAATATCTTTGTTTACTATCAATACAAAACAGAAAGAACAAGAGTTAGACCAGCCAGACTTCTTTGAAAAGGAAGAAAATCTGGAAAAATTCACACCAGACCAGCAGGCACAACTGGAAGACCGTTTATTGAAATATAGGTATAAACATGTAGGAAATACAGGTGATGGTAAAATATTTGAACATACTGATTTTGGTCAAGCATTATTGACAGAGAGTGGCCTTTATTTTTCTACCTCAAACGACTTTGATTGCATTTTCGAAGTTGGAATGATAGCATCTGAATTTACGGATACTGGTGAATTTGCTAAATATGATGTGCAGGCAGGTGGATGGGAAAAAATATAAAATAGGATATCATAAAAAGACACTGAGAGTCCTCAAATAGACTTCTAGTGTCTTAATTTTTTGTTAAAGAAAAGTAATTAGTGCTTATTTTGACAATGTTTCATGCTATAATCTAATCAAGAAACAAGCTTTAAAACCTACAATACTTAATAATAAGAAGAGACTAAAACTATGAAAATAAAACTAATAAAAATAACAGCCCTAATCCTACTAGTATCCACAAGTATCCTACTAGGAGCCTGTGCCAACACAAAAGAGGACCAGGCAAAGATAATCAGCTACCTAGACAGGAGGTTTGGTAATGGAACATATACCATCAAACAGGAAAAATACCATCCTCGCTGGTTTGTGACACTAAACCAGTATCCGGATATTAGTGTTTACTACACGGTTTCCCACGACCCCCTATCCATGAGCTCACCATACATATCAACCAACTTTGATGATGTATTTGGTCAACTGGTGGTTAAGGACTTCAAGAAAACTACTAAGTTGGGCAAGGACGATATCCGCTATGACACTGATTTGGATTATGTATATTATGCTAGGTTGAATTCTATTGAAGACCTCAAGGCTTCTTATGATAGGCTGATGGCCTTTGTTGACTTTATGCGTGACAAATACCCAATAATCCTTGAGGAAAGCTACCTGCATATAGATATGAGTATGAATGGCTTAGTTCTTAAGGGATTGACTGATGATGAAAAGTATGTAAGAGAGACTATTGCAAATGTAGAAAAGGGTCAGTTAAATATTAAGTCCTATGAGGACCTCTACAACGAATTAAAGCCAAAGTTAAAGACCCATAAGGATAAGCCAGATGGATTGACCATCCATGCTGATATTGGCAGGATCTTTATCTTGGGCAGTGATACATTTGAGGACTTCCTCTACAAGAGTCTTGACCTAGAGGGTGAGAAGGTTGAAGATTTAAAGGACCTTGTACTTCAGCCAGGTGAGACCAGTCCTACCTACGCTTTTAGAAGTCCTGACCAATACGATACAACACGTATATTTATAGAGGCAAAGAATTTGACAGATTCGCCTTGTAAATTATTTGATGCTACCCTAGTCAATGTTACTGTAGATGGCGGAGGGAAGATTTTTATTGATCCAAAGTGGGTTAAGCTTGGTTATGACGATATAAAGGATTGGAAGGACCCATATGACCAGCTAAAAATTTCTCCACCAAGAACTGAGGCGGAAAAGACAGAGGGGGTAAGCTATAAAAATACCAAGATACTTTTTGTAGAGAAGATGCATTCTAAGGCAATTTCAAAGGTTGTATTTAGATATGAAAAATAGGTATATGTAATGTGAATTACGGGAGGTTTGTATGAAAAAGCTTTATAGAGTGTTAATGATTGTTTTACCTATATTTGTTGGAAGTGCTTCACTGGTAAACCTAATATTCTACCTTTCAAACCAGAAAACTTTTATGAGCCTTATCTTGAGCATCATATTTTTCTTGTTGGCCTATGCAGTAGGTATAAAGAATATATTAGACATATTGAAGGAAATGGACTAAGGCGACAATACATTTTTATCTACAATATATAATTTAATGAATAATCTATGCAGAAGTAGACCTATAAATTTATATAAAATGAATAATTCAAGCGGAAGTAGACCCTATAAATTTATGTAAATAGAATTTTTACTATGTTTAAATTATGAAAAGTATTATATAATAGTGATACTATATGTACTTATAATTAGCGATAAGACTTGAACTAAGCGATTATATACTAGGTATAATCTGTTTGCCAATAAGCCCCAGGCTTGTCTTGGCTATCATACAATCAGCAGCTTGTCTGCTTATGTATTTATAAGAGTATTTTATAGAGTATTAGAAAGAAGGTAGTAGTATGAATCAAAAGGTGTTTAAAATTTTAGGATGGGTGGCAACTTGTACAGCTATGCTTATGTACATTTCGTATTTCCCACAGATTATGAATAATTTGCATGGCAACAAGAGTGGTTTCTTGCAGCCAATGGTAGCAGCCATAAACTGTACTTTATGGGTATGCTATGGGGTCTTCCAGGAGAAGAGGGACTGGCCTATAATCATAGCAAATACTCCAGGTATAATATTTGGAGCGCTAGCAGCAATAACTGCCCTATAGGAACTTTAGAGGTAAGGTGTCAGTTACTCTTGACAAGACAAGTACTTGGACCCTAACAGGTGATACATATGTTACTGAATTTAATGGTGATGCATCTAATGTAATAAGCAATGGATATACCCTATATGTAAACGGAGTTGCCCTAAGTGGTACTAAGTAATAGGAAAATATACCCTATATAATAAAGATAATATGCTATAAGGCAATTAACTATATAACTTACTTTTAAGATATAAGATTTAAAAAATAAAAATTCTAAAAACAGCTATTTAGGGGTGATAAGGGAGACTTTATCACCTTTTTATGTAAAAGAGGTCTTGAAATGCTATAATAGTATCAAGCATAAGGTAATTTTGATTTAATGATGAGGAGACTGGAATATGAGTGCAAGACAAGCTATTTTAGGACTAATTGCCCTGCTAGGGCTTGGATTTTTGACAATTATATTTTCTATGTATAAGTTTATGAAGAACAGAGGCATAGCAGGTAAAAGCTTGATGGAGTCACCTGTAAACGACCAGGCGGACGATTCAAAAATGGGGTTGGGAGAACTTTTTATCTACATATCCTTTATAGCCATTCCTCTCATATACGCAATCCAGATGATAAATGAGGATAGTGCAGGCTCTCCAATTTTGGCCAAGTTTATTATTTTGCCACCAGTGATGGCCCTTTTTAATGCCAGAAAGCGTACTGGAAAAAGTATATTTTTGTGCATGGTTGCTGCAATTTTCTTATTTTTTATGCTAATGGTCTATTTAATAATTGGTCTTCCAGTCAAGGCACCAGTTTTGACCATTGATAAGACTGAAATAAGGCTGGCCCACACAAGCCTAAATGATATAAGGGGTCAGGGCTTTGATATATATGTCAAGCAGAGAGAGTCCACCACTAGTGACTACGACCAGCTCTTAACTTCAGGTGACTACAAAAGGTACCCACTTGATAGGAGTATTTATCTGGAAAAGGGCTTTAAGCCCTACGATGATGTGGTTTATAGGGCACCCTATCTTCTTGTCAAGGATGGTATTGTGATAGGAAATATAGGCTTTTATGGAGATATGGATAAGGCCACACTCTTAGAGGACTCTAAGATAGTTTATTTGAGGCTTGATGAGGAGACAACCTACAATGTTAGGAAAAATTCAATAGTATATAAGCTTGAGGGGATAGACCTATTTGAAGAGCTGAAGCTGGAAAGCCTGGAGAAGGTCTTTGGTGATAAGCTATGGCTGAGGCCTCCAAGCGGGACACCAGACGCTAGCCAACGACATTATGGAATCCAGTGGATTACCAATAGTGACGACCTATTCTGGAACCAGTATTATTCATATATAAGCTTTGATAGTACAAATAGGATGACTTCCTTTAGTATCTGTACTCAAATAGGTCATGACAAATAGGGAATCAAGAAAAGATATTTAGAAATTTATAAGTTTTTTGACATAAAGGAGGTAATGGATGGACTTAGAAAAGAGATTTGAAAGAAACTACCTAAAAAGGATCCAAGTACTAAATGGGGCCCAGTTAAAATACATAGCATTTATATCGATGCTTATAGACCATGCCAATAATGCCTTGATAACCCCCCTACTAGATGGGCAGGGCTTTTTGCTACACCTATCAAACCTATTTTCGATATTGGGTAGGATAGCCTTCCCTATATTTGTTTTCTTTCTAGTAGAGGGCTTCTTTAAGACTAGGAGCAGGAAAAAATACCTGGCAACCCTATTAATATTTGGTGTAATTTCAGAGGTTCCCTTTGATATGTTCACGTCGAGAGTCTTATTTGACCCATATTGGAATAATATGATGTTTACATTGGCTCTCAGCCTAGTTACTATCTGGCTAGTAGATATCATAAAGGAAAAGATACCTAATAGGGTTCTTTGGTATATAGCTTCTATAATTATAGTGGCAATTTTTGCCTTTTTAGCTATGCAGCTAAGTCTTGACTATGACTACCATGCTGTAATTGTGGCCTACCTATTCTATGTATTCTATGACAAGCCAATACTAGGTGCAGGTCTAGGCTACCTATCCATTATAAAGGAGCTATATTCAATTTTAGGATTCGGTATGACCCTTACATACAATGGTCAGAGGGGCAAGCAGTACAAGTGGTTCAACTACTTCTTCTACCCAGTCCATATCCTGATATTGGGGCTTTTACGCTTCTATTTTAATATTTAAGTTTAATATTTAAGTTGATGAAAATTTAATGATTTTTTATATATAAACATCGGGGGTTGACTAAAAACTTGACCTTCGATGTTTTTTATTGACAAGTTACAGTAAAGGTGATAATCTCTTAAGTAGAATATTTTGGGGTTGATGTTACCCCGCGTGCTTTAATTGGGTCCTGTGAGGCCAAAAGGAGGAAAAATGTTGAAGAATAGACATTTGGTTAGACCAGAAGATTTTTCTGTTGCAGAGATAGACTCTGTATTAGATCTGGGCTTGCAGATCAGCGCAAACCCACATTCTTATTTCAATACATGTGAAGGTAAGATATTGGCTACCCTATTTTATGAGCCATCTACTAGGACTAGGCTGAGCTTTGAGGCTGCCATGAATAGGCTAGGTGGTAGGGTGATTGGATTTTCAGATCCAGGAGCCTCATCAGTATCAAAGGGAGAGAGCCTAGAGGATACCATCACAACAGTTTCGAATTACGTAGATATAATCGCAATGAGACATCCCCAGTCAGGAGCAGCCAGTCAGGCATCTAAGGTTTGTAGGCTACCCTTTATAAATGCTGGCGATGGTGGAAATCAGCATCCAACTCAGACATTAACAGACTTATTAACTATAAAGGCCAATAGGGGCAGTTTAGACAATTTAACTATAGGTATGTGTGGCGACCTTAAGTATGGGCGTACAGTTCATTCTTTGGCCAAGGCTATGTCCAGATATACAGGCATTAGGTTTGTATTTATTTCACCTGACGAGTTAAAGATGCCTCAATCAGTAAAGGATAATATAGAAGGAACTGAATATATAGAGACAGACGACCTTGTGGCTGCTATGCCAAGCCTTGATATCCTGTATATGACTAGGATACAGAGAGAGAGGTTCGAGGACCAGGCAGAGTATGAAAGGCTAAAGGATAGCTATATCCTGGATATGGAAAAGATGGGGTCTGCCAAGGAAGATATGATGGTCCTACACCCACTTCCAAGGGTAAATGAGATAGCTACTGAGGTTGATTCAGACCCAAGGGCCAAGTATTTTGAACAGGCCCAGTACGGAATGTACGTAAGGATGGCCTTGATTATGAAGATGTTAGGTTTATAGGTGGATGATATGGAATATAAGGTGATTGAAAATAGATATGTAGGTGAGGGTATGTACTACATAAAGATAGGGGGGAGCTTTGAAGCCAAGATGGGCCAGTTTTATATGCTAAGGGCCTGGGACAAGTTTCCACTCCTTTCTAGACCAATAAGTATATACCAGATAGATGATGAAGGAATTAGCTTTCTATACAAGAAGGTTGGCCAGGGTACACAGATAATTTCCCAACTAAGAGAAGGAGACCCTATCAAGCTAGAGGGTCCATATGGTAATGGTTTTGAAAAGGTAGAGGGAAGGGTAGCCCTAGTTGGTGGAGGAATAGGAATTGCCCCCCTTTATATGGTTGCTCAGAATATACCAAACTGCGATATTTACCTAGGTTTTAGGGACCAGGCAATAATGCTTGATGACTATAGGTCTGTCTGTAAGGACCTATACACTACAATTGGAGACACGCTTGTAACAGATATTTTAAATGTTGAAGACTATGACTATATACTTACATGTGGACCAACTCCTATGATGAAGAAGCTAATGGAGATGGTAGAGGGAACTAAGACTAGGATCCAGGTATCTCTGGAAAACCATATGGCATGTGGTGTAGGTGCCTGTCTAGTATGTACCTGCAAGACTAAGTCGGGTAATAAGAAGACCTGTAAGGATGGACCAGTATTCTGGGGAGAGGATGTGATCTTATAATGGCAGATTTAAGAGTAAACTTGTGTGGATTTGAGCTTAAAAACCCAATTATAATGGCATCTGGAACCTTTGGATTTGGCAAGGAATACGGTGAAATATATGATGTCAGCATTTTAGGCGGCATTAGCTCAAAGGGACTAACCCTAGTGGCTAAGCCAGGTAATGAGGGCATGAGGGTCCATGAGACTCCATCTGGTATGATGAACAGTGTAGGTTTAGAAAATCCTGGTGTCCAGGGTTTCATAGACAAGGAACTACCTGATTTTTCAAGGCTAGATACATGTAGGATAGTAAACCTTGGTGGTGGTTGTGAGGACGACTATGTTGAGGGGGCTAGACTACTTGATGACAAGGATTTTGATATTGTTGAGCTAAATATATCCTGCCCTAATGTAAAGCATGGCGGTATGGCCTTTGGTATCAAGTCAGAGGTTGCTAGAGAGGTGATTAGGAGCGTGAGGAAGGCTACCAAGAAGCCTCTTATAGTCAAGCTATCACCAAATGCAGAGGATATAGTGGAGATGGCCAAGGTTTGTCAAGAGGAGGGGGCCGATGGCATATCCCTTGTAAATACCTTCAAGGCCATGGCCATAGATATACATAAGAGAAGACCAGTCTTTAACAATGTGACAGCAGGCCTATCAGGACCAGCTATCAAGCCTATAGCCCTAAGGATGGTATACGAGGTTTGTCAGGCTGTGACTATACCGGTTGTTGGTATGGGTGGTATCATGACTGCCGAGGATGTCATAGAGTTTATAATGGCGGGTGCAACCTGTGTCCAGCTGGGAACTGTAAACTTTGCTAATCCTAGGATTGGCCAGGAGATAATAGAGGACCTAAATAGGTTTATGGATGAAAATGGAATAAAGTCCCTAGATGAGATTAGGGGTATAATATAGGAAAAATATTTTATAAAATTTTGGAGGTAAAGTTATGGCAAATGTTGATGTAATACAGGTATTAAAGGATTGTGATGCACTATTGGAAGGACACTTCCTACTATCTTCAGGTAAGCACTCAAACAGGTATGTACAGTGTGCCAAGGTATTGAGGTTCCCAGACCAGGCTGAGAAGGTCCTAAGCGTAGTAGTAGACAAGATCAAGGACCTAGACATAGACCTAGTAGTTGGACCGGCTATGGGTGGTGTAGTAGTATCATATGAGCTAGGAAGACAGCTAGGCAAGGAAGCCATCTTTACAGAAAGAAAGAACAATATCATGGAGCTAAGAAGAGGCTTTGAGGTAAAGCCTGGCGATAGGATAATAATAGCTGAAGACGTTGTTACTACAGGAAAGTCAACTAAGGAAACTAAGAAGGTTCTAGAGGAGTTAGGTGGCCAGGTAATAGGTGTAGCCTGTATAGCCAACAGGACTAAGGACGATATAGGTATGCCAATCTACAGTGCTATAGACCTAGATATCCAGGTTTATGATGATGGTGCTTGTCCTCTATGTGATGCTGGCCAGATAGACCTAGTAAAGCCAGGTAGTAGAGAGTTCAAGAACGAGAAGTAGAAATACAGAGAAAAATAAATAATAAGTAGTAAAAGTAAATTAGACAGTATCTAGATAGGTTTGACCTCTGGCTACTGTCTTTTTTTATATTCCTTGTAAGAAAATAGGAATTATTTTCAAAAAAAGTATTGAAAAATATTTTCAACAGGTTTATAATAATCTTAAATAAACAATGTTCACCAAATTATATTAATCTTAAGCACAAGGATAATCGGGTATTTTACCCGATTATATTTGTTTAAGGGATTAGTGAACAAAAACTAATTCTGTTTATTAAAAAGGAGACTAAATTGGCTAGAGACAAGCTTTTAAGTAAAAATTTAATATTAAAAAATGCAAAAATTGAATTTCTTGATAAGGGCTTTGAAAAGGCTTCAATGAGGACTATAGCAAGACAGTCAGGCCTGACAGTCGGGGCAATTTACAGGTATTTTAAGTCTAAGGAGG
>NZ_CDRRTB010000010.1:0-26949 GCF_977045075.1 Peptostreptococcus sp.
TACTAATAGTTCCTGGGTTACTGATAGGAATACTTTATTGTACGATAGATGCGTATAAGTTTTATGACTTTTGGAAGGAGAGGGCACTTTTGAAGGGCTTAAGTGCTGACATATACTTTACAGTTCCGTATAAAAACGTACTTTTTTATATACTATTAGTATTTGCATCAGGAACCATTGCTTATGTACTTATAAATAGGATCATAAAAGCAATTAAAATTAATTAAGGATATTTTAAATATGTGTGTAAAAATAATAAAAAATTTAAAAGGATATTCGAATAATAAGATAGTAGTAATAATTGCTCATAGATTATCTACAATCAGGGATGTAGATAATATTTACGTCCTAAACGATGGTAAGGTCATAGATAAGGGAAATCATGAAAGTTTATTGATACACTCAGACCAATACAAAAAGTTATATTACAATGAATAATCGGCTATACAATTAATATATGAGTTATATATTGATAATTAAATATACGGAAATTTTTAAGCTATTAGTTCTAAGGAGAGTATGGATAAATTCCAACTCTCCTATTTTATAAGATAGATGGAATTTTATTTATTTTCAATAATATTTTTAAAAAATATATATTTCTGAAAATTACTTATACATGATATAATAAAAGTAGTAATTGGTATAGAATGTAATTGGACGAGTTTAATCATATTTTACTGACGGGAGGTAGCAATATGGAGTTGAATCTATCTAAAAAACTGGCTATTTCAGTACTTTTATTGTCTTTGGGCCTGTCACAGGTCGCTTGTCAAAGCCAGAGCTCCAAGGACGATATGTTCAATCAGGTAGGTCAAAGTCAGGAGGCTGATAAGGAAAATAGGCAAAATCTAAAGGCCCTGGAAGACTTTGTAGGTCTTAAGGATATTGATTCTATCAAGTTTACACTTGATGAGCAAATCGGTGGGCATGATGAGAAAAGGAATGATATACTTATCATAGAAAAGGTCTTTGATATGAAAACTAAGAGTCAGATCTTGGTCTTTGCGGATATCCTTATGGGGGCTGGAAAAAAAGACCAAAAGGACTCCAAAGACTACAAGGATGCTATGGCTTGGAAGAAAGTTGTAGCCAAACGGCTAAAGTTAAGTCCTGCTAAGTCTATTGTAGACAGCTTACTCAAGGATATCAAGGAATCTAAGAATGAATATTATAAAGATGCTACTATAAAGACTTATGTTGAACAAAAGTCTAGTATCAGCTTCAAGAATAAGTCAGGAGACCAGGTAGACCTAGTGGTTGAACCTGGTTCAGGGGAAAATTCATACTTCGTCGTAAATAAAAAGGGTGCGGTCTATGGCCTGACAGAAAAAGACCTAGGGTATATAAGGTACGTTATGAGGGACAGTATGGACAAGGGTCCCTTGTCAAAAGACCTGGACAAATATGTAAAGGACAAGGGTGAATATATCAAGTATAGGATTAGTCATGTGGATGTAAAGCTTCCGAATAAGCTTGAAGAGTCAACATATGGCGATAGGTCAAACCTTTATTTTGCCTATGTGGATGACCTTTTAAAAAAGACAGATTTTAAGGAGGGACTTGGACCTTATTTGGGACAGGATTTGAGTTTTGAAAGGTATAGACTAAATAAAGAAAATCAAAAGAGACCTAAGGCAGAAGATCCCTATCTAGTAGCAGTATTTTCTGGAGATAAGCTTGTTGGAGCCTACAAGGATTTTTATGGAAATGCGAAATCTTTCGATGGCAAGACTTTAGAAGACCTGCTTAAGGTTGAATATAAGGACTGGGTAAAGACTAAGATGGCCCATGACAAGGAGGCTGCTGAGCTAGAAAAGTTGGGAGATAAAGGTATAATAAGGAAATTTGTAGAATTGCAGAATGTCAGGGACAAGAGGCAAGAAGGCCTTATGCTACCAGACTATAGGGATGGTTATTCTAAGATGTTCAAGAGTATGCATGATGTAGAGGATACCTTTATAGATAATGTTCTTTCGGCCAAGCTATTGTCGATAAGGCCTGATGAACGCAAATTTGAGGTTGGACTTAATACCATAGATAAGGCCTATATGGTAGAGGTAGATTATAGGTTCAAGGAAGTTATAGTCATAGAAAATGGGGTAGATGAAAAAAGCTACGAAATGATAAATCTAGGTCCTGGTCTAGGATATAGGATTTATCAAATGGGCTACTAATAATTTATTGCTAATATAAAATTATTGAACTGTAGCTACTTACATAGGAGGAAGGTATGAAATTAGGTTTTATAGGGGCAGGCAATATGGGGTCCTCCATGATAGGTGGAATCCTGAAGTCAGGCCTAATAACTAGCAAAGATATAAGGGCTGTCGCTCGTAGTCAAGAGACACTTGATAGGATAGGCAGTCAATATGGGATAGGGACTAGCTTGGATGCTAGAGAAGTGGTTGATTTTGCAGATATAATTATCCTGACAGTCAAGCCCTACCAGCTAGCTGGCCTTTTAAAGGAGCTAGTAGGTCTTTTGGACGGTAAGATACTAGTTTCAGTGGCAGCAGGTCTTACTATGGACCACCTTGAAGAAATGGTTGGTAGTGATAAGAAGATAATCAGGGCCATGCCAAATACACCGGCCATGGTTGGACAGGCCATGTCAGCCCTAGTAAAGAATGACCAAATTACAGATAACGACCTAGCGGAAGTGGATAAGATTTTTAAGTGTATAGGTAAGACCCAGCTTATAGATGAGTCTATGATGGATGCAGTTATAGGTGTGAGTGGATCTTCGCCGGCCTATATATTTATGTTTATTGAAGCTATGGCAGATGCGGCGGTCCTATCTGGTATGCCAAGAGACCAGGCCTACCAGTTCGCTGCCCAGGCTGTATATGGGTCTGCCAAGATGGTTATGGAGACGGGCCTACATCCGGGTGTCTTGAAGGATATGGTTTGTTCACCAGGAGGAACTACAATTAGGGCAGTAGAAGTTCTAGAGGAGAATGGGCTTAGAAATGCTGTCATTAAGGGGCAGTTAGCCTGTGTAAAGAGGTCCAGGGAGATGAGCCAGGAAAGATAGGTTAATATGTGACCTATAGAAGATAAAAAAGAGGATATACGGATATATAGAAGATTGAGAGAGATTAATATACAGATATATATACTATGAAAAGGAGGCTGTCCCCATTTGCTGGGTTGACAGCCTCCTCATATCTATATCAAAACTATATTAAAAACAAAAATACTAGTAAAAAATGAGCCAGTGAGCCCAACATTATGAAGATATGAAATATATCATGAAAGTTCCAATTCTTGATGTTGGGCCTTTTAATTGCGTAGATAACCCCACCTATGGTATAGAGTAGGCCACCGAGTACTAGGAGGAAAAATGCCGGTCCAACTAGGTTGATATAGAGGTCCTTAATTACAAAGATTGCAACCCAGCCCATACCTATGTACAGGGCAGTAGATAGGACCCTAGGCATATTTATCCAAAGTATTTTCATGAGAATACCCGCTATGGCAATTAGCCACATGATTACAAACACAGGTATACCAGTCTTTTTAGGAAGGACGTATAGGCAAAATGGTGAGTAGGAGCCTGCAATCAAGACATATATCATTGAGTGGTCTAGCTTTCTCATGTACAAGACCAATTTTTCTTTCTTAGCACTAATGGCATGATAGATACCACTGGTAAAGTAGAGAAGAATCATGGATGTACCGAATAGTATAGTTGAAACGAATAAAGCATAATTTATTGATGGACCCAGCACCTGCTTTAATATTAATAAAACTAGGGCTACGATAGATAGTCCACCCCCGATTAGGTGGGTGATAGAACTTATGGGGTCTCTTAATTTTACTGTAGACATGTATTTTCACCTCAAATCTAAAATATATGTAGTATTAGGAACTATGTATAATGATATTATAGACTCTATATTGAATATTTACAAGTATTTTTTGATGATTTCTAGCTATTGATTTACAATTTTTTGTAAATACATGGTATAATATATTCTGCATGAAAAATTTTGCCAGTCAACAAGACTAGGATTTTTTGATAAAAGGGCTATAGAAAAGATTATAGCAGTAAGTATAGATATAAGATAGGTTAGAAAAAGCGAGTTAGGAAAAACAGGTCAGTAAAAAAATAGGTTAGTAAAAGTAAGTTGGGTGTAAAAGTTGTCGATACTTATAAAAGCTAGGGCGATTGACCGAGTAGAAGGATAGGGATGGTGGTAAGATGTACAAGATTGAAGATATAATCAAAGACTTGACAGAAAAGATTGATATCAGGCTAGAAGATGTGCCGGAAATAGATCTTTACATGGACCAGGTCTTGACCCTATTTAATAAGTATTTCCCATATAATGAAGGGGAGCAGGCCTTGACTAAGACCATGATAAACAACTATGCAAAGAGTGGGGTTATAAAGCCTGCAGTCAAGAAAAAATATACCAAGGAGCACATACTTATGATAGTGATAACCTGCCTTTTAAAGAGGGACATAAGTATGACAGAGATAAGGGACTTGGTAGGAGATTCGGATGTAGAGGAGGCCTATAGCCTATATATAGATCAAAAGCCATTTATGAATGATAGTCTCCTAGATGCCATGGGACCGATTATAAGAGACCTAAGAGATGAGAGGCTTGTAGGTAGAGAAAACAAGCTTTTTGATGTCTTGATGCTTTGCTACTATTCAAACCTATTGAGTGAGACGGCAAGGACCATAATTAGGGGAGAAATAGACTAATGATAAAAGAAGTGATAGTAGTTGAGGGTAGAGACGATATTAGGGCTGTAAAGAGGGCCCTGGATTGTGAACTCATTGCCACTGGGGGATTTGGTTTTCCAAAGGGGGTAATGGAGAGGATAAAGTCTGCCCAGGCTAGGAGGGGGGTAATCATTTTTACCGACCCAGACTATGCAGGTGAAAGGATTAGGAAGAAGATAAGCGACCAGGTTGAGGGCTGTAAGCATGCATTTTTGCCAAGGGAAGAGGCCATCAAGGATGGGGATATTGGTATAGAAAATGCCAGTCCGGAAAGTATACTAGCAGCCCTGGCCAAGGTTAGGACTGAAATAAAGACTGACAAGAAGGAGTTTTCTAATATAGACCTGGTGAAGAATGGCCTTATAGGTGGGGACCAATCATCTCACAAGAGGGACAAGATTGGCAGGATATTGGGTATAGGCTATGGTAATTCCAAGCAGTTTTTGAGCAGACTCAATAATTACGGTGTTACAAGGAAGGAATTCGACCAGGCCTTGAAGGAGTACGCAGAAGGGAGTGGAGACCATGAATAATAGGCTATCATCTCATAGTGCAACTATGGACCTTGTAAAGAGACACGGTTTCAAATTTACAAAGTCCCTGGGCCAGAACTTTTTGATAGACGACAATATAGTTGACAAAATAGTTGCTGGGGCTGGAATAGGACCTAGTGACAAGATTATAGAGGTAGGGCCAGGTATTGGTACCTTGACTAGGGAGATGGCATCTAGGGCAGGGGCCCTGATGGCTGTTGAGATAGACAAGAACCTGATACCT
Source organism: Peptostreptococcus sp. (assembly GCF_977045075.1). Lineage (NCBI taxonomy): Bacteria > Bacillati > Bacillota > Clostridia > Peptostreptococcales > Peptostreptococcaceae > Peptostreptococcus > Peptostreptococcus sp. Next base: position 5,519 of record NZ_CDRRTB010000010.1, read on the forward strand.
ATTTTGACAGATACACTTGGAGACTTTGAAAATGTAAAGATAGTAAATGAAGATATAATAAAGGCCGATATAAGGGGCCTTATAGATGAGAACCTAGATGGTGGACCAGTAAAGCTAGTAGCCAACCTACCATACTATATTACTACTCCGATTATAATGAGATTTTTGGAAGAGGATATAAATGTGACTGACATAGTGGTTATGGTCCAAAAAGAGGTGGCTGAAAGAATGAATGCCCAACCTGGTGGTAAGGACTTTGGGGCCCTATCAGTAGCAGTACAGTTCTATTGTGATACCGAAATTGTAGCCAAGGTTCCTAGACACCTTTTTGTACCGCAACCGAATGTAGATTCTATAGTCATAGCCTTGAGGGTTAGGCCTGAAAGAAAGTACAGGGTAGATAGTGAAGACCTATTTTTCAAGGTGGTCAAGGCAGCCTTTGGTCAAAGAAGAAAGACCCTACTAAATTCTATTGCCAGTATGGGCAACCTGTCCAAGGATATGGTTAAGGAGGCCCTAGAGGAAGCTGGTATAGACCCTAAGAGGAGGGGTGAGACCCTAAGCCTTGATGAGTTTGCCATCCTATCTAATGTTATAGGAAATAAGTTAAAGGAGACGCTTAAGTAGATGTGGACGCTAATAAAAAGACTATTTAATTGGATTGCCGGAATATTTCTCAAACTGAATATTATAGTCCGTGTAGTAGTGGTTATATTAATATTTATGCTCTTGTATAGTATTTCCTTTAAGATGGCTAGGATTAATATTGACAAGGGTCAGACCATGGACATAATGAGTGTAGACACTGGTGGGGAGAAGACCAAGACCCAAGAGGCTATGGAGGCAAAAAAGGCTGAAGATGCCAAGAAGACCCTCCTAGTTAGGTTCAAGGAATCCAAGAAAATATATATATCAAATGAGGAAACTGAAAATATTAAGATCAGTGGAGAAACTCTTGAGCAGTTTAAGAGGAAGGCTGAGGTTTTCGTCAAGGTTAGGAACCTAGACGATGATTTTAAGACCAGCAACAAGGGCTATACAGACAACAACCTACACTTCAAGACAGACTTCAACTACTTTGTAATTACAAGTGGTAAGAGGGTAGAAAACTACAAGGTGCCAGTTTCTATGAAGGCTGAGCTTGAGTCAGAGTACAGGAAGCTAATATATACGTCTGTAGACTTTATTACCAACAAGGAAAATATGGGGTCTATCAGGCTCTACCACGGTGATAAATCCAAGAAGGTTTGGCCATGGAAGAAGGATGACCTAATTTACAAGATTCTCTATAAGAGAGAGGTTGGTAAGATTCAGCCTGAAAAGGAGTTTAGGAAGTCAAAGGACAACTATACTATAAAGATGGAAAAATCTGGTGAAAAGATTTATATTCAAACTATGGGTAAGGACTTTATAAAGGTTACATGTGGTGATAATATAGCCTACTATGAGGTGTATCCGGAGCTATATAACTACCTGCACGATGAGGTTTTCAAGTAGCTAATGGAAAAGCAATATGGGGAATATCCAGACAATGACTAGGTAAAAGGAATAAGTATGGAGACAAAACCTATATAGTATTAAGAATACAAAAAGGGTAGCAACATAAGAAGGGATTTCTTATGAGTGCTACCCTATATTTTTATGAATTTATTTACACTAGAGGATACTGACTACTTGTCCTTTAGGTCTAACAGAGCTTCTGCAACCCTGTTTATAGGACCGGCTCCACAAGTGATAAAGATATCATTTGGTCCTAGCTTGTCCTTGATATAGTTAACTATATCATCAAAAGTAGGTAGATAGATGGCATCTACATTTTTTTGGTATAGGCTCTGAGCTAGGTCTTTTGATGAGATATCACCAGGGTCCTTTTCTCTAGCAGCATATATATCTGTAAGTATTACCTTGTCTGCTGAATAGAAGGCTTCAGAGAACTCCTTAAAGAGACTCTTTGTCCTAGAGTAGGTATGAGGCTGGAAGGCAACCCAAAGCTTCTTATCCCTTAGGTTCTTTGCAGCAGCCAATGTAGCCTTAATTTCAGTTGGGTGGTGGGCATAGTCGTCTATTATCAGGGCATTATTATAGTAGCCTTTCTTCTCAAACCTTCTACCAACACCATGGTATTCCAAAACTGAATTTCTTATAGTGTCTATGTCTATATCAGATACTATGGCAGCTAATATAGCGGCTGTAGCATTATAGATATTGTGTAGACCGTATACAGAAAGGTGGAAGCCACCAAGGTTTACACCCTTGTATTTTAGGTTGAAAATGGCAAAGCCGTTTTCATCATACCTAATATCAGATATGATGGCATCATTGTCTGGACCTTGACCAAACCTAATTATATTTGCACGAACATCATATACGATATCCTTTGAATTTTCATTGTCGCCATTTATGATAAAGTAGCCATCTTCGGGTAGGAGTTTACCGAACTTATTGAAGGATGCCTTGATTTCATCTAAGCCTGAAAAATAGTCCAGGTGGTCCTCCTCAATATTTAATACAATTCCTATAAAAGGGTTAAAGCTAAGAAAGCTATCCACATACTCGCAAGCCTCAGTTATAAAGTGCTTAGAGTTACCAATCCTAACATTACCACCGATGGTACTAAGGTTACCGCCAACCAGGACAGTTGGGTCAGTCTTTGCATAGTCAAAGATAGTCGATAGGATACTAGTAGTAGATGTCTTACCATGAGTACCTGCAACTGCTATAGAGTTTTTATATTCTCTCATTATCTGGCCTAAAAAGGCAGCCCTGTTTATCAATAGTATGTTCTTGTTTTTAGCTTCGACTAGCTCTTCATTATCATCAGAAATGGCAGCGGTATAGACTACCATATTTATATCACTAGATATATTTTCCTTGCTCTGACCTACATATATAGTAGCTCCTAGGCTCCTAAGATGGTCTAGTAGGTAGGAATCCTGGGCATCAGAGCCGGATACCTTGTAGCCCTTATTTAGACAAATTTCTGCTAGGGCACTCATATTTATGCCACCTATACCTATAAAATGTATGTTCATGTACGTGTCACCTCTCCTTATTTAAAAAACTCTAAAAATATTTATCTAAAATATACAATATGAACGTTTTATATGTTATAATTAAGGAACGTTCACTATGTATCTGGTTTTTTGTGCTATTGTCTAGCCTAGAAACCGTATAATGTATATTGTAAATAAAATAAAGTTTTTATTCCAATAGCTACATTATACCATAAAGGGTATGTGTGTGCTAGTTTGATATGTGCAAAACAAATTGTTCAGTAAGGGAAATTTAATATATAAAGTTTTACCGTGAATATAAAAGGGAATACTTAAGAAAAACAAGAGATAACTATATAGAAATGGAGGAATCATGAATAAATTTAAAAGAAATGAGCGTATTGGCGCTATCGTAAAGATACTATCTGACAATCCAAACAAGATTTTTACCCTAAGCTTTTTCACTAGCCAGTTTAATGCTGCAAAGTCTACGATTAGCGAGGACCTTATTGTGGTCAAAAATGTATTTGAAAAGCTTCAGCTAGGAAGGGTAGTAACCATATCTGGGGCTGCTGGTGGTGTAAAGTATATACCGAAGACATCAAAGGAAGAAAACGAAGAGTTCCTTTATCAGCTATGCGACAGGATAAAGGAAGAGGGTCGTATCCTGTCAGGTGGATTTTTATACTTGATTGACCTTATATATGATCCAAGTGTTGTTTACAAGATCGGTGAAATCTTTGCTTCTAATATAGACTATAGTGAGGCTGACTGTGTAGTTACTATGGAGACTAAGGGTATACCTATGGCCCTAATGACTGCCAAGGCTATGAACCTGCCGCTTGTTATAATCAGGAAGAATACCAAGGTATCTGAAGGTCCAACTATTAGCATGACATATGTGACAGGGTCATCTTCAAAGATAGAGACAATGAGTCTCCCAAGTAAGGCCCTAAAGCCAGGTAGCAAGGTTATTATTATAGATGACTTTATGCGAGGCGGCGGTACTATAAAGGGTATGACCGAGCTAATGAAGGAATTTGATGCTGAGGTAGTGGGAACGGGGGTATTTATCTCTACGATACACCCAGAAAACAAGCTAGTTTCCAACTATATTTCACTATTGGAGCTAGATACTGCAAATAACGAGGTAATAGTATATCCTAATCTAAAGACCTTTAACTCTGAATATCACCCAGAGGTTTAGTCCTAGAGGGCTTTAACATAAATAAATAGAAGTTTATTGGTGTTCTACCTGGTCTTGTCTATTTGACGAGGACAGGTGGGACCCTATTTTTTTGGAAAAATTCATCCGATTAAGCTTTAATTTATATAGAAGGTATAGACTAATTAAATATACTCAGTAAATATCAGGAATATAAGCTTACATACTGATTTAGTTTTGACTCATGTGAAGAGGGTCTTAAAATTCTAAAGGAGCTATAGTTGTGTATGTAAAGTCATAAATTTAAAGTAAGTAGGAGAGATATAGAATATGAAATTTATTAGAAAGCTTTTGTTGTTAGCACTAATTATAATAGTGGCGGCTGGGGCCTTTTACCTGGTGCCAACGAGGTACCTAAATGTAAAGGCCAGCTACCAGTACCCTAATATGCCAAATGGATGTGAGGTTACGGCCTTGGAAATGTTGATGAATTATGAGGGCTTTGATGTGTCAAATGAGACACTTGAGTCCTACCTAGCCAAGTCAAGCTATAGTAATGGAGACCCAAACAAGGCCTATATAGGAAGCCCCTATAGCAAGGGAGGCTTCTATTGCTATCCAGGCCCACTTGCTTCCTGTGCGAATGCATATTTTTCAGCCCAAGGTGTGTCAAGGCAGGCTAAAGATATAAGTGGGACTAATCCCTTTGGCATACTTAATTACGTGATATTTAAGAAAAAGCCGGTAGCAGTATGGTATACCTTGGATGACCAGTCTCCTGCCTATAGTGACAGGACCTATAGGGATGCCAAGGGTCAAGAGGAAAGGCTCTACAAGAACCTACACTGCCTTGTAGTAAATGGGGTGGACAAGGGTATGGTCAATATAGTAGACCCAATTAGGGGTTACAGGAAGGTCAACTTCCTAGAATTTGCAAGGCTATACATAGAGATGGGACAAAGGGCTCTTGTCTTAGAATAAATATGCTAGAATAGGGATAAAAATGCCCAATATATGATATAATAATTATTAACTAAAAGTGACGGAGGATATAATATGAAAAAGGCAATAATATTAGCGGCTGGCAAGGGTACAAGGATGAAGTCCATTCATCCTAAGGTAGTTCACCAGGTGTGCGGTAAGGCAATGGTAAACCATGTTATTGATGCAGCTAGATCTGCTGGTGTAGGCGAGACAGTGGTTGTCTTAGGTCATGGCATAGATGAAGTAAGGGCAGTAGTAGGAGAGGATGTCAAAATAGCTGTACAGGCAGAGCAGCTAGGAACAGGTCATGCTGTTATGATGGCTGATGAATATATGGGACTAGAGGACACTATAATGGTCCTATGTGGCGATACCCCACTAATTGAAGCGCAGACCTTGGAGAGGTTTTTTGTCTTCCATGATGAGGGTGGATATGCAGTGTCTGTATTGACTACAGCAGTTGATGATCCTACTGGCTATGGAAGAATTATAAGAGATGAACAGGATAGGTTGGTAAGGATAGTTGAACAGAAGGATGCCAATGAAGAGGAAAGGGCAGTTAAGGAAATTAATTCAGGTATATACTGCTTCAATGGTAGGTTCCTTAAGGAGTCTTTGGCTAAGGTAGACAACAACAATGCCCAGGGAGAGTACTACCTTCCAGATACTATAGAGCTTATCAGAAATGCTGGTGGTCTAGCAGGTGCCTACAATGGTGCAAGCATCGAGGAATTGATGGGTGTAAACTCCAGGCTGCAGCTATCAGAGGCCGAAACTACAATGAGGAAAAGAATTAATGAAAGGCACATGGTCAATGGTGTAACCATTATAGATGTGGCGTCTACATATATAGATGCAGACGTTGAAATAGGAAGCGATACTATAGTCCTACCAGGCTGTATGCTGACTAAGGGGTCTAGGATTGGTTCTGGCTGCAAGATAGGGCCACATACTAGTATAGAAAATTCTGCAATAGGTGACAATACAAGTGTCAAGAAGTCTGAAGTGATAGATGCCAGGGTCGGTGATAATACAAATGTAGGCCCATTTGCCTACCTAAGACCAAAGGCAGATATAGGTAATAATTGTAAGGTTGGAGACTTCGTTGAGGTCAAGAATGCTAGTTTTGGTGATGGTTCAAAGGCATCTCACCTTTCATATATAGGCGATGCTGAAGTAGGAAAGAATGTAAATATAGGTTGTGGAGTTGTCTTTGTTAACTATGACGGCAAAAATAAGTTTAGGTCTATAGTAAAGGACAATGCCTTTGTGGGTTCAAATTCGAACCTAGTTGCCCCAGTAGTTGTTGAAGAGGATACCTTTATAGCTACGGGATCTACTATTACAGATGATATACCAGCTGGTAGTCTTGCTATAGCTAGAAAGAGACAGGAGCTAAAACCGGGCTGGGTTGAAAAAAAGAGAAAAAGAGACGCTGAAAACTCTCCAAAGAAAGATAAATAAGATAGGCAAAAATAGATGAATTAACATAGAGAATATGTTATAATATAGGATAGAGTGTAAAAATAAGTTAAGTATTACTTTAGGAGGTTTGTGTATTATGAGTTGTTACAATAGCCATAAGATGAAGCTTATAGCTGGTAACGCGTCTAAGGAGTTAGCTGCCAAGATTGCGGGTAAGCTAGGAGTAGAGCTAGTTGATTGTCAGGTCAATACATTTAGTGATGGTGAGATAGCCGTTACAATTAATGAGACTATTAGAGGTTGTGATGTTTTCGTTATCCAGTCTACAAATAGTCCTGTAAATAATAATTTAATGGAATTATTAATATTAATAGATGCACTTAAGAGGGCATCTGTAGGAACTGTTGCAGCAGTCATACCATACTATGGATATGCTAGACAGGATAGAAAGGCTAAGGCAAGAGATCCAATCACTGCTAAGCTAGTAGCCAACCTGATTACGGCAGCAGGTGCAGATAGGGTTCTTACTATGGACCTACATGCTGGCCAGATTCAAGGTTACTTTGATATTCCAGTTGACCACCTATTGGGTGGAAAGATATTGGCTGACTACTTCTCAAAGAAACTATCAATTGACGATTTAGTAGTTGTATCTCCAGACCTAGGTAGTGTTACAAGGTCTAGAAAGTTTGCCAACAACATTAGCAAGGAAGTGCCAATTGCTATAATTGACAAGAGAAGACCTAAGCCAAATGTAAGTGAGGTAATGAATATTATAGGTGAAGTAGAAGGTAAGAATGTTATCCTACTTGACGATATGATAGATACAGCTGGTACAATAGTAAATGCAGCTAATGCTCTTAAGAAGTTTGGTGCCAAGGACGTATATGCATGTTGTACGCATGGTGTATTGTCAGGTCCAGCTATAGAAAGAATAGAAGGCTCAGAAATTAAAGAATTGATAGTTCTTGACACAATAGAACTTCCAGAAGAAAAGAAGATAGATAAGATAAAAGTCATGTCAGTAGCAGATGTATTTGCAGATGCCATCAACAGGATTTATACTTGTGATTCAGTAAGTAAGCTGTTCTAGTATCAGTTTATTTTTGAAATATAAAAATTCATAACAACAACAGAAAAACTCAAGCTAGCTTGAGTTTTTTTGTTTGCAAAAATTCAGGAGTGAGCCTGGTCTTAAAAGCAACTTTGGCCTTTATATTTTGCTTCTTTTGTACATAAGATTAAGAGTAACTGATGTGATAATAAGGAGGAGATACAAATGCTTGACTATCTAAGGGGAATGGATGGGCTAGACTATTCGGATATACATATCAGAGAGGGCAAGAGGATGGCCCTAAGGCAGGCTGGAACAATAGTAAAGACTGACAAGTGGGTATCAGGCCAGGATATAGTAGGTCTTATGGAGGACCTGGGACAGGGGGGACTATTGGATAGGCTAGAGGATAGTGGAGAGGTCGACTTTTCCATGGAGCTTGGAGAGACGAGATTTAGGGGCAATCTATTTATGGAGAGGTCAGGTATTGGCCTGGTATTAAGGAGGATAAACAGCCATATCAGGTCGCTTGAAGAACTGGGTCTACCGAGGGTTGTTGCTGATTTTGCCAGGATGACCAGTGGTCTAGTCCTGATAACAGGGCCAACGGGGTCTGGCAAGTCCAGTAGTCTTGCCGGCCTTGTAGAATATATAAATATTAACTTTGCCAAGCATATAATCTGTATTGAGGACCCTATAGAGTACTATCATGAAGATAAGAGGTCTATAATCAGTCAAAGGGAGGTAGGCCTAGATTCGGCTTCCTTTGAAAATGCCCTCAAGTACTCACTTAGACAGGACCCAGATGTGATAGTGATTGGAGAGGTAAGAGACCAAGAAACGGTTAAAATTGCTATGAGGGCGGCAGAAACTGGCCACCTGTGCTTTTGTACCCTACATACGTTGGGGGCAGGGGCTAGTGTGGAGAGGCTGATAGATATGTTTGACCCTGAAGACCAGTCAAAGGTAAGGTCCCAGCTGGCCATGGTCCTAAGGGGAATAGTGTCCCAGCAATTGATACAAACTAGTGAGGGAAGAAGGTTGGTGGTTGAGGTCCTCCTATGCGACAAGTCAACGGCCAATATCTTAAAGGAGGGCAAGACAGACCAGCTTGCTAACTATATACTTACAAATAGGTCTAGGGGGATGGAGTCTATGGATGAGAACCTACTAGCCCTATATGATTCCAAGCTTATAGGCCTAGACAGTCTACTAGACCATGCCATAGACCAAGACTACCTTATGAAAAAGAGGGGCAAGGCCAAGGAGGGCTATGGACTATGGGGCTAGTATATTTTGGGATTAGTGGTTTATTGATAAGCCTATTGACAATCAGGTTACTAGAGGACAGGGGTATAAGGCTAGGCCAGCTAGAAGAAATATCTATACTTGTCTTGGTATCCCTAGGTATTATATACAATATTTGTTTGATTCCTATCCATGGTCCTGACTCTCTTTTATACATATGCAGGCTAGTTTTTATATTTCCATTTTTGATTTCTATTTCAATAGTTGATGCTGCGACTAGATGGGTATATGATATTGATATTTTAGGAGGTATATTGGTTAGCGAACTTATATTTAGCTTGAGAATTTTAGAAAATTTACTTGATAATATAAATAATGTAGATAAAATTGGGCCATTGCTTTATAATAATATAATAGGTCTTATACTTTTATTTGGTTTATCCTATGGGCTTTATAGGGTGACCAGGGGGATAGGAATGGGAGATGTACTAACATTTACCATGGTTGGAACCATTGGAGGTTTGATAGACTCCCTAATGGTATTTTTCATGTCCTTTATAAGTGCGGGCCTATATTGTATAGTGATTATGATAATGAATAGGATGGATTCAAGTAAAAGGGACGGTTTGATAGCTTTCACTCCGTTTATTTCTATTGGATTTGTAGTGACATATGAGATTATTAAACTTATTTAGGAAGGATTAAGAAAAAATGTATATAATAGTGGGGCTAGGTAATCCAGGTAAAAAATACGGGCATACGAGACATAATGCTGGCTTTGATGTCTTGGATATCTTGGCAGAGGAATATGATATTAAGATTGATAAGATAAAGCACAAGGCCCTGATAGGCGAGGGTAGGATAGGCAGTGAAAAGGTGGTTTTGGTAAAGCCACAGACCTATATGAACCTAAGTGGTGAGTCTGTTCAGAGTGTATTCCAGTTTTATAAGGAGGACATGGACCACTTAATTGTAGTATATGATGATATTGACCTAGATATAGGTAAGCTAAGAATTAGGAAGAAGGGGAGCGCCGGTTCCCATAATGGTATGAAATCTATAATTAAATGCTTAGGTTCACAGGACTTTCCAAGGATTAGGGTGGGTGTATCAAAGCCAGAACCTAATAGGGACTTGGCTGACTTTGTCCTATCTAGGGTTCCTAAAGACCAGGCGGATGATATGAGGTCAGGCCTAGAAAAGGCAGTTAAAACTGTTGAAGAGATCATCAGGACTGATATAGACATGGCCATGAATAAGTATAACGGTTAAAGTGTGGTGTTGAGATAAATGGAAGACGTACTAATATACCCATTGAAAAATGACAAGGATTATAGTGGTATACTATCTGCCATAAATGGGGAGGGAAATATACATATAAGCGGCCTCCTACCAGTGAGTAAGCCAAATATGGTATATTCCATATTCAAGGATAGCTCTAGGCAGATGATGTATATAGCTAATACAGAATATGAAGCAAAAAAAATATGTGATGAATTAAGTGTATACCTAAACAAGAAGGTAGAGTTTTTAACTACGACTGATATCCTGTTTTACCACTTGGATGCCAGGGATAGGAAGGCAGATGCCAGAAACCTCAAGACTATCTTGAGACTATTGAAGAAGGAAAAAATAATCCTAGTTACTTCAGTAGAGGCTATCACAAGGAAGTATGTGCCTAAAAAGATAATCCTGGACAATATATTCAAGCTAAAGGTAGGCCAAACCATGGATATGCAGGACCTGGCTAGGAGGCTAATAAACCTAGGCTACCAGAGGGTCAGTAAGGTTGAAGGTTTTGGTCAGTTTAGTATGAGGGGTGGTATAATAGACGTATTTACCCTTATGTACAACTTTCCGTTGCGGTTGGAATTCTTTGATGATGAGATAGATTCTATCAGGGAGTTTGATATATACTCACAGAAGTCCATCGATAAGTTCAAGAGTGTTACTATTACACCATCAAGGGATTTTATATATCCTGATGATGTAGGTGGGGCAGTAGAAAAGATCAGGGCTGAGGTAAATGATATTACTGATTCTGATGTCTTTAGGAATATGGAAAAGATAGGGGCCAAGGAATATTTTGATGGTCTTGAAAACTATATAGATTATATGTATGATGGCCAGGATAAGAGCCTTTTCGAGTACCTGGCAGATGACGCCCTTATATTTATAGATGATATATCCAGGTATAAGGAGAGGTTTAAGAATATCCATTCAGAATTCAAGGACAAGTATATGCTTAACCTTGAGAGGGGACTGGCCATAAGGGGCCAGGGTAAGCTCCTTTATTCTCTGAGTGACTCAATCTACTGGATGGGTGACAGGAAGCTGATAGTAAATTCCCTCTTAAACAAGCCAGTCAACGATATGAATATCCAGCACGACTTTAATATTGATACTAGGGAGGTACCTAGCTATAGTGGTAGGATAGACATGTTTGTTGAGGATGTCAAGAGATTGAGACATGCTGGCTACAAGCTGGTTATAGCTGCGGCCACAAATGATAGGGCCAAGAAGCTATCGAATATGCTAAATGACAATGATATAGATAATATTTACACTTCGAAGAGGGACTTAGAGATAAGGACATCCCAGGTGGTTGTCTTGGCTGCCAATATTGGCCAGGGCTTTCAGTATCCTTCAATCAAGTTCCAAGTGATTACTGATAGGGAGATGCTAGGAGCCAACAAGCAGGGGAAGAAGTCAAAGGCCAAGAAAAAAGCCAAGGCAAATTCATCAAAGATAGATTCCTTCTTAGACTTGAAGATTGGCGACTATGTTGTCCACGAAAATAGTGGTGTAGGTAAGTATACTGGAATAGAGCAAATAAGTGTCAATAATATAAAGAGAGACTACCTAAAGGTAGTTTATAAAGGAGGAGACAACCTCTATGTACCTATAGACCAGATGGACAAGGTACAGAAGTATATAGGTGGAGATGTAGAAAGGGTCAAATTAAATAAATTGGGCAGTCAAGACTGGTCCAAGGCCAAGCGCAAGGTAAAGAAAGAAATAGAGGATATGACTAAGGAGTTGATAGACCTTTATGCCAAGCGTGAGGCAAGAAAGGGCTATAGGTTTTCTAAGGATACCCTATGGCAGGCTGAATTTGAAGAAAAATTCCCTTTCCAGGAAACTGATGACCAGCTAAAGGCTATTAAGGATGCCAAGAGGGATATGGAGTCCGGCAAGGCTATGGACAGGTTGATATGCGGTGACGTTGGTTACGGTAAAACTGAAGTAGCTATTAGGGCAATCTTCAAGGCTGTCATGGATGGCAAGCAGGTAGCAGTCCTAGTGCCAACTACGATCTTGGCCCAGCAACACTATAATACCTTTGTAGAAAGGTTTGAAGACTACCCAATCAGGGTAGAGGTCTTGTCCAGGTTTAAGACAGCCAAGCAGCAGAAGGATGTAATTAAGGATGCTAAGAAGGGACTCGTCGATGTATTGATTGGTACCCATAGGATAGTATCCAAGGATATAGACATGCCAAAGCTAGGCCTGGTAGTTGTGGACGAGGAGCAGAGGTTTGGTGTAAGGCACAAGGAGTCCCTGAAGAAGATTAAGGCCAACGTTGATGTCCTGACCCTATCGGCTACACCGATACCAAGAACCCTACACATGTCCTTAAGTGGAATAAGGGATATGTCGATTATAGAGGAGCCACCACAAGAGAGGTACCCTGTAATGACCTATGTTACAGAGGCCAAGGACAGTATTATCCAGGATGAAATCCAGAGAGAATTGACTAGGGCTGGTCAGGTCTTCTTTGTATATAATAGGGTGGAGGGCATAGATGAAATGGCTGCAAGGATTAGGAGACTGGTTCCAGAGGCCAAGGTGGGGGTTGCCCATGGTAGGATGTCTTCTAACCAGCTAGAAAATACGATCTTGTCCTTCTTATCAAAGGAGTTTGACGTATTAGTCTGTACAACTATTATTGAGACGGGCATGGATATAGCCAATGCCAATACCATGATTATATATGATGCAGATAAGATGGGCTTGTCCCAGCTCTACCAGCTAAGGGGTAGGGTTGGAAGGTCTACAAGACAGGGCTATGCCTACCTGATGTATGAAAGAAACAAGGTACTAAGTGAGGTCGCTGAAAAGAGGCTAAAGGCCATCAAGGAGTTCACAGAATTCGGATCTGGCTTCAAGGTTGCTATGCGTGATCTTGAAATAAGAGGGGCAGGAGATGTTCTGGGAGCCCAGCAGCATGGTCATATGGCTGTAATAGGCTATGAACTCTATGTCAAGATGCTCAACCAGGCCATTGCCAAGGTCAAGGGCCAAGAAATTGAAGAAAATGTGGATGTAGAGATAGATCTAACAGTAAATGCCTTTATACCATCTACCTATATAGAAGATGAAATGATCAAGCTAGAGATGTACAAGAAGATCGCTGCTATTGATAGCAAGGAAGACATGTATGAGGTAGAGGAGGAATTAGAAGATAGATTTTCAGATATACCTAAGGAAACTCGGACACTTCTGAAGATAGCTTATGCTAAGAGCTTGTGTAGGAAGTTGAAGATAGAAAAAGTAAAGCAGACAGGAAATACCCTAGACCTGGCACCACTTACCAAGTATGAGACCAACGAGGTCGACGGCCTGGAAATAGTGGAGGAGCTGCTGGTAATGCTAGAGGGATTTTGTCAAAACATGAAGAAAAATTAAAAAAAACTAGGAGGATTGTAAATTGAAAAAAGTATTAGCAATTTTATTAGCTGCAGTAGTGGGAATATCTACAGTGGCGTGTTCAAGTGATGATGTAGCATCTGTTGATGGAAAGGGAATCTCAAAGACAGAATATACTAACCAGTTAAAGTTCACTAAGTTAATGTATGAAATGCAGTATGGTGACAAGGTTTGGGACCAGATGAAGGCCCAGGATAAGAACTACGAAGAGACTATCAAGAAGAATGTTCTTGAGTCTATGGTAAAGACTAATGTTTACTTAAGCTATGCAGAAAAGAATAATATAAAGCCAGATTCAAAGATTTTAAGCCAGTACAAAAAGCAGAACAAGGCTATTTTTGAAAATGCAAAGTCAAAGGAAAAGTTTAAAAAGGCAGGTCTAGACCAGGCCTTCATGGACAAGTATTCTGAACAGGCTGCTACACTAGCAAGTCTTTCAACATTCTTACAGAAGAAGTCTGCCCCATCAGAGGAAGAGATAAAGGCTAAGTTCAAGACAGTAGGAGATAAGGTGGATGCTTCTCACATCTTAATCAAGACTATAGATGACAACAACAAGCCTCTTTCAGCTGAAAAGAAGGCAGAAGCCAAAAAGAAGGCTGAAGATGTTTACAAGCAGGTTAAGGATGGAGGAGACTTCGCTGAATTGGCTAAGAAGTACTCTCAGGATACAGGAAGTGCTGCAAATGGTGGAGCTCTAGGTGAATTTGGTAAGGGCCAGATGGTTCCTGCTTTCGAAAAGGCAGCATTTGCCCTTAAGGAAGGGGAAGTATCTCCAATAGTAGAAACACAGTATGGTTACCATATTATCAAGCTTAACAAGAAGATAAAGGCTGACTATGAAAAGAGTAAGGCTGAAATTAAGGCAAGTCTTACAAGTGAAAAGCTTCAGAAACTAGTTGAAGAAATCGTAAAGGGAACTAAGACTGAAAAGCATGAAGACAAGATTAAGGATATTCCTTTCGGTGATACAGTAGCTTCAAGCGAAAAGAAGACTGAAGAAAAAAAATCAGATGAAAAGAAGACTGATGACAAGAAATCAGATAAGTAGGTCTATTTAATAATATAAATAGTCTTGGGAGAAATTAATTTCTCCCAAGACTATTTTTTAATTGTGCTGCTGATAGAAGCCTATGTAGAATTTGGAAAAAAGATTAATATGTATACAAAAGTTTTTCTATACAGTTAAAGAAAAATTAATAATCTGTGATATAATATAGTTTGAATTAGTATAAAAAGTTGTTTGACTACAAGTAAATTGAATATAGAACTAGGTACTTTTCAGGCTTAGGAGTCTGGATAGGTATAGACAATAAAGTTATGGAGGAAATAATGGGAGCACAAGAGAAAAAAAGTAATAAATTTATTAAGGGAACCCTGATACTAGGGGCTGCAGGAGTAATAATTAAGCTATTAGGAGCGGTATTTAGAATACCTCTAGGATCCTTGATAGGATCTGAGGGGATGGGCTACTACCAGACAGCCTACCCTGTATATGCCTTGTTCTTAACCCTTGCTACAGCAGGCTTTCCAACTGCTATAGCCAAGTTGGTATCCGAACAGGTAGCCCTAGGTAATCACAAGGGGGCCAATGAGATATTCAAGATAACCCATATTATGCTTTTTGCTACGGGACTTGTTATGTTTATAGTCCTATTCTTTGGGGCGGACTTTATAGTTACTAATGTCCAGCATAATCCAAGTGCAGTTACAGCCATGAGGGCTATTGCACCTGCCTTGCTGATTGTGCCATCCATGTCTGCTTACCGTGGTTACTACCAGGGCTACCAGCAGATGAGTAGAATTGCCATATCACAGATATTCGAGCAGGTCTTTAGGGTCTTTCTAGGTCTAGGTCTGGCCTATGTACTTATGAAACAGTTTGGACCTAAGATGGGTGCTGCTGGTGGTATTTCAGGCGCTACTATAGGTGCCTTTGCATCATTCTTATTCTTGGTCCTAGTATACCTGAAGGACACAAAGAAGAGAAAAGCAATGATTTCTAATAGTGTTGGCTATATAAAGAAACCTACTGGTGAGATCGTTGAGAATATACTTTGGGTAGTTCTTCCTATAAGTATAGGTGCATGTATAATGCCTTTGGTAAATGTTGTTGATTCAGTTATAGTTATAATGAGACTTAAGGTTGCTGGCTATACACTATTATCTGCCAACTCGCTTTTTGGTCAGTTGACAGGCATGTCTATGCCGATTATAGCTATGCCTATGGTATTTACTACAGCAATAGGTATGAGTTTGGTGCCAGCTATTTCAGAATCATATGCCTTGAAGGACTATGATCATGCAAGGCACAATGCCAAGCTGGCTATAAAGATTACCCTATTATTGTTACTACCTTGTGCCTTTGGGTTGGCATCATTGTCTACACCGATAATGGCCCTATTATTCCCAAAGCAGACAGGTGTTACCCTGGGTATGATCTTGTTTACCCTGTCACCAGCCTGTATATTCCTAGGTCTACTTTATACCTTTAACGGTATATTGCAGGGAATGGGTAAGCCAATGGTTCCTGTTGTGGCCCTTCTATGTGGTATAGTAGGTAAGATAATAGTAAGCTACGTATTGACAGCAATACCATCAATAAATATCCTGGGCTCGGCCTTTGGTACCCTAGTATCATATGTAATAGCTGCAGCCATTGAATACATATACATAAAGAGGTCACTAAAGCTACAGTTCAACCAGATGGAATTCTTTATAAAGCCACTTCTAGTGGTTATGTTGATGTTCGTGGCAGCTAGGCTATCATATACAGGAATGACAATTTTCTTGAATCCTAAGATAGCTACCCTAATAGCTATATCTATAGGTGGACTAGTATATATCTTTGGTATCCTAGGCTTTGGAGGTATTACTCAGGAAGAAATCCTAGCCATGCCAAAGGGAGAAAAGCTTCTTGCCAAGCTAAAAAAATATAGGTTGATAAGGGGTTAGGCTTATGGCTCTTAGTGTTATAGGTTTGGGAGCTGGAGATATATCACAGATAAGTTATGGGGCAATGGAGCTCTTGAAATCTGGTAGGCCAGTCTACCTAAGAACTGAGAAACATCCCATTGTGGACCTTTTGGATATAGAGTATAGGTCTTTTGATCAATACTATGATAGTAAGGAAGCCTTTGAAGAGGTTTATGAATCTATAGCTAGGGAAATAATTGACCTAGCTAGGGACAATGATATAGTATATGCTGTACCAGGCCACCCTAGAGTGGCCGAGTCTACGGTAGGGCTAATTGAAAAATATGCCCTTGAAGAGGGAATAGACATAGAAATTATACCTTCTATGAGCTTTATAGATGCCATGTACAATTACCTGGGCTTCGACCCAGCAGATGGCTTTAGGCTCCTAGAGGCCTTTACTATGGACAAGGTCAACCTAAATGACCAGGCTAATATAATAGTTACCCAGGTATATGATAGGTATATAGCCTCAAATGTGAAGCTTGCCTTGATGGAATACTACCAGGATGACCAGGAGGTATGGATAGTAAGTGGAGCGGGTGTAAAGGGTCTCGAAAGAAAGACTAGGCTGGCCCTATACGACCTAGATAGTCAGGATAATGAATTTGACCACCTGACCAGTGTATACATACCTAAGTCTGATGCAAGGTCAGACCAGGGAAGGAGGTACAGGTCTCTAGAGGATCTAATAAAGGGACTTGAGGAGGATGAGCTGGAGGAATCCTTAAGGATGCTAGATGAAAAGCTACTTAAGGCTGGCCTAGGACTAAGTAAGACTACAAAAGATTTCTATGGAGAGATACTTAATAGGATGGTTGGTATATGCAAAAAGGCAGAAGAAGACCTTGATTTGGACTTTGATCTTATGTTAGAAGACCTATCCAACCTTATTTATGCCCTAGCCCTTATATCGAAGCTGGGAAGTAAGGATGGTTATTTCGACCTAGATGAGCTAGCAAATATGGCATATTTTTCCTATTTTAATCATGAATAAGTGGTCTTTAACTTGAAAATTGTAAAAAAAAGATAAAAAATACAAATTATTTGTATAAAAATATTGAAAAATGAACAAAAGTTATGTATAATAATGTTGTTAACTAGAAAGTGAGTTACATTTTTTATTGTGAAATTATAAATACAGGAGGTAGTTATTGTGAATAAGGCAGAATTAGTTGCAAAGATGTCAGAAAAGAGTAATTTAACAAAGAAGGAAAGTGAATTAGCATTAAATGCATTCATGAAGGTTGTTGAAGAAACTCTAGTAGCTGGAGATAAGGTTCAGCTAGTAGGTTTCGGTACATTCGAAACTAGAGAAAGAGCAGCTAGATCAGGAAGAAACCCTAGAAAGCCAGAAGAAGTTATCGAAATACCAGCTTCTAAGGCGCCAGTATTCAAGGCTGGTAAGGGTCTTAAAGAATTAGTAAACAACAAGTAATAAAAAGAATTGAATAAAGTTTACTACAAAATAGTATTGACAGTGCAAATTGTCAGTACTATTTTTTTCTTGTGTGGTATAATAGATAATAGTATGAATAAGAACTTAAATATAGATTATAAAAAGAAAGAATAAGGATTATAAAAGGAAATTTAGTATGAGATTGGATAAATACCTTAAGGTATCAAGGATAATTAAGAGGAGAACAGTAGCCAAGGAGGCTTGTGAAAAGGGCCTAGTAGAGATTAATGGCAAGCTGGCCAAGTCATCTTCAGAGGTAAAGGTTGGAGATGTACTTAGGATTACATTTGGTGAGAGAGTTGTCGAATACAGGATAACAAACATAAAAGACCATGTATTAAAGGACGAGGCCAAGGAATTGTATGAATTAGTTTAGCTTATTGTAAGCTGGAGGAAGTATAATGAATAAGGTAGTAAAAAAAGCAGTAATACCAGCTGCTGGTCTAGGAACGAGGTTTTTGCCTGCTACAAAGGCCCAGCCCAAGGAAATGTTGCCAATAGTAGACAAGCCGACTCTACAGTATATTATAGAAGAGGCAGTAGCATCTGGAGTTGAAGAAATATTGATTATTACAGGCAGGAATAAAAAGTCTATTGAAGACCACTTTGACAAGTCTGTAGAACTAGAATTAGAATTAGAAAATAAGGGTAAGACAGACCTGCTAGAAATAGTGAGAGGTATATCAAATATGGTAAATATCCACTATATTAGGCAAAAGGAACCTAAGGGACTAGGAGATGCCATATACTGTGCCAGGTACTTTATAGGTGATGAACCATTTGCCATTATGTTGGGTGATGATATGGTGGACAATGGTCAGGGACCACCCTGCCTAAAGCAACTTATAGATGCCTATGAGACCCATAATGCCAGCATATTGGGAGTTCAGGAGGTAGACAAGGAAAATACAGATAAGTATGGTATAATCGATGGTCAAAAGCTATCGGACAATATATATAAGGTGAAGGCCCTAGTAGAAAAGCCAGACCCGGACCAGGCTCCATCAAATGTGGCTATCCTGGGTAGGTATATAATTACGCCACAGATATTTGATATCCTAGGCCAGATACCTCCGGGCAAGAATGGGGAAATTCAACTGACGGATGCCTTAGAAATATTGAAGGATAAGGAAGATATGTATGCCTATGTATTTGAGGGCAGGAGATATGACCTAGGAGACAAGCTGGGATTTTTACAGGCTACAGTTGATGCGGCCCTTAAGAAGCCAGAGCTTAGGGATGAATTCCTTAGGTACCTAAACCAGGTCTGTGAAAAGGAAAATAAAGAAAGGTAGTTATTTAGATGGCTAAGAAGAATAAAGTCGTGTATAAGGTTGTATCTATTTTAATAGCACTAATGTTTGCAGTGTCAAGCGTGGCCTTTGCCATTAGTGTATTAATAGGTAATTAAGGTAAGGAGGCCTTTATGACAGATAGAGAAATTGAGCAATTAAAAGGCGAGAGTTTAATAGAATTAAGGGTTAAGGCTAGAAACCTTGGAGTTAAGTCGGTTACTACCTATAATAAGTCTGGTCTGATAGAAAAGATCAGGGAAGCAATGCTAGAAACCAATTCAAGCCTTAAAGCTGATTCTGATAATGAAAATTTTGTGGGCCAAGAAGAGCAAAACGAAGATACCAGGAAATATAATAGCAATTCAGGTGGAGAAAGAGGCCAGTATAGGGGCCAGCAGGACGGCCAGGGCCAGCACAAGAGGGTCTTATATATGACTCCTCCAGAAATGAATGACGACAACAAGGCTGAGGGTGTGTTAGAAATTCTACCAGATGGATTTGGTTTTTTGAGGGGAAGTAACTACCTATCGACAGAAAACGACACCTATGTATCACCTAACCAGATAAGAAAATTTGGCCTTAAAACGGGGGACTTTATAACAGGTGTAGTAAAACCAGAAAACCCAAATG
This sequence comes from Peptostreptococcus sp., assembly GCF_977045075.1. Lineage (NCBI taxonomy): Bacteria > Bacillati > Bacillota > Clostridia > Peptostreptococcales > Peptostreptococcaceae > Peptostreptococcus > Peptostreptococcus sp. The sequence goes on from NZ_CDRRTB010000010.1 coordinate 25,458, forward strand.
AGCGTTTTAGGGGTATGATGTACATATATAAGGTAAATGGAGATGACATATCAACAGGTAGGTCTAGGACTCCATTTGAGCAGTTATTGCCCATATATGCCGATGAAAAGTTAGTTTTGGAAACTGATAGAGAGGGGATTTCTACTAGGATAATAGACCTTTTTGCACCTATAGGTAAGGGGCAAAGGGGTATGATAGTGGCACCACCTAAGGTTGGTAAGACTATCCTACTAAAGAGTGTGGCAAATAGTATCACCAAAAATTATCCGGACGTAACCCTAATAGTCCTATTGATAGATGAAAGACCAGAAGAGGTTACAGATATGATGGAATCCATAAATGGAGAAGTCATATATTCAACCTTCGACCAGGCGTCATCCCACCATGTAAAGGTGGCTGAAATGGTATTAAATAGGGCCCAGAGACTAGTAGAGCATGGTAGGGATGTAGTTATCCTATTAGATAGCATAACTAGGTTGGCAAGGGCCTACAACCTGACAATAAACCCTACTGGTAGGACTCTTACAGGTGGTCTAGACCCAGGAGCCCTATATGGACCTAAAAAGTTCTTTGGTGCAGCCAGGAATATAAGAAATGGTGGCTCCCTAACTATACTTGGCACAGCCTTGGTAGACACAGGCTCTAGAATGGATGATGTCATCTTTGAGGAATTCAAGGGTACAGGTAATATGGAGCTTCATCTCGATAGGAATTTGGCAGAAAAGAGAATATTCCCTGCTATAGACGTTTATAAGTCAGGTACTAGGAGGGAAGACCTGCTATTGACACCTGTAGAAATGGACGCCCTATACAAGCTTAGGAGGTCTTTTGCTAATGGTAGTAGCCAGATTATATCTGATAATATAATAGAAGAAATGAAGAAGACTAAGGATAACAAGGAATTCATAGAAAAGATTAATCAAATTAATTTTAAATAGTGCCTATAAAGTTATTGAACTAAGTCATTTATTGTGTTATAATAAGGGAGTTGAATTTTATTAGAATCGGGAAGGTTCGTGATTATAAAGGAGAGGAGTGAATTTCATGCAGAAGGATATACAGCCAAAATATAATGAAGTTGAAGTACGTTGTGCTTGTGGAAATACATTTAAGGCAGGATCAACTCAGGACGAAATAAGAGTAGAAATATGCTCAGAGTGTCATCCATTCTATACAGGTAAGCAGAAGAATATCGAAAAGGGTGGAAGAATCGATAAGTTCAAGAAGAGATTCAATATGGACTAATCTTACACCAAGATTAATATTTAGATTCGAATTTATGTATTAAGGGACTATTGCAGATTTTGCAGTAGTCTTTTTTTTGTCCTGATAAGTTATACAAAAAGGTCCCTAGCAATGTAGGGACCTCAAATCGTAGACAAAGTCTCTTAAGTCATTAATGATTTAAGGGACTTTTCTCTATATAATTGTTAAAAACTAAAGGATAACCTAAAAAACGAAAAAATTGTCGAAAAGTCACAGTGTTTTTTAC
>NZ_CDRRTB010000011.1:0-25027 GCF_977045075.1 Peptostreptococcus sp.
CCATTTACATTTGTTACAAAGTAGAGGTAGTCTGTCTTGCTAGGCCTTGACGCTGCTATCATAGACTTGATACCTGGACTGGCAATTGGTGTTGGTGGAAGGCCATTGTGTATATAAAGATTATAGGCTGACTCAACCTTTAAATCAGAATACAAAACCTTACCCTTTCTCTCAGGCAAACCATACTGAAGAACTGCATCAGACTGTAGCTTCATTTTCTTAGCCAACCTATTGTAGAATACACTTGCAATAATAGGTCTATCCTCATCCTTCACAGCCTCTTTTTCAATTATAGATGCCATGATAATTGTATCATAAAAATTATAATTGTTCTTCTTGACATTTGCACTTATGCTTTTTTTGTAGTTTTTATCAAACTCACTTAACATCTTGTCAAATATATCTTTTTCACTTGTTCCCTTTTTAAAGTAGTAGGTTTCAGGATACAAGAACCCTTCAAGTGTAGTTATCCTACTATCCTTAAGGAAGCTATATTTACTAGAGAATTCACTAGGTGTCCTAAATAGCTTTACGAACTTCTTTCTATCACCAAGATTCTTCTTCACTAAAATATTCACTATTTCAGTAGAAATACTACCCTCAGGTATTGTTACCTTGATACCGTCCTGGTATATTTGACCCTTTATCATCTTATCAATAATTTGGTCATTCGACATACTCTGTGATAGTTTATACTTACCAGATTTTATCTGTTCTGCCTTACCTGTTTCCTTTACATTGGCTACGAAAACCTTTTTGTTTTTTATCAAATCCTGGTCTTTTAAGATAGTTGCTATCTGCTTGACATTGGCACCTGCAGGTATATCAACAATCTTAGTAGCTGTTGAATTTGGATTTACTGGCTTTGATGCAGACTTATAGTAGAGGTTGCCCCCTAAGGAAAGCATACCTAGTAAAATAAAGACTACTATTATTAACCTAAAGATCCTGATTCTAGGTCTACGCTTGGTCTTCTTCTTATTCGTTTTTATTTGCTTTTTTCTAGCCATATTCGTACTCAATATACCACACCTCCTTTTATACTCTTTCTATAAATAACTTCACTAGGGATGAAAATTTACTTTTAACCCTATCTGTAGTTTCTATTACTTCTTCATGGTTTAATTTTTGACCACTTATACCCGCTCCCATATTGGTGATACAGGAAATTCCAAATACTCTCATTCCAGTGTGCCTTGCTACAATAACCTCAGGAACCGTAGACATCCCTAAGGCATCAGCTCCTAAAATACCTGCCATTCTCACCTCTGCAGGTGTCTCATAGCTAGGCCCTGAGAAAAACATATATACACCTTCTTGAATTGAAAATCCTAAATCATCAGCACATCTTCTTAGTAGCCTTATACCATCTTGATCATAGGCATAAGTCATATCTGGAAACCTAGGTCCTAACCTGTCATCATTCATCCCAATCAAAGGATTTGAGCCTGAGAAATTGATATGGTCATTAATAATCATAAGGTCTCCAGCTTTGAAGTCCTTGTTGGCTCCACCGGCTGCATTAGTCACTAAAATCTTATCTATACCTAACTCCTTAAATACCCTAATCGGATAGGTGATATCCTCTTGCTTGTATCCCTCATAATAATGGAACCTACCCTTCATAGCCAAAACTCTTTTGCCACAAAAATTCCCTATTACGAGCCTATTTTCATGTCCTTCTACCTGAGATGTGTGAAAATTTGGTATATCCTTGTAGTCAAGCTCTAGCTTGTTATCAAATTGCTCCACTAAATAGGATAGGCCAGACCCCAGTACTAGGGCTATATCTATGTCGCCTGTATAAGACTTTTTGATATAATCTACACTATCTAATATTCTGTTATACAAGTCAGCCATATATACCTCCTAACCGAACTATAAACCTATTATATCATTAAATACTTAAATTTTCATCAAGACTATATTTAAAATAATTTAGAAATCTTATAAGCTACTGTAGCTGCAGCTTCAAAGAATTCCTTATCTTCTTCAAAGGACCTACCCATACTCTTAACCTTTAACCCATACTTATCTAAGTCCTCTTTTGTCATATCATATTCTTCAAAATCAACCCTATGCTTTTCATCTATGCTATTTAGTAGAAGCTGGTCCCTAATTATGCTTAATTTGGCTGGTTCATACAGAGAATTCAAAACTACATTTGTAGACTTGTTAGTTAGCTCGCTTAAAATTGTAAGTGTATGGTGGGAAATCCCCTTATGTCTGGATCTTTTATCAGCAAAACTAATTCTTGGTATAATATAGGATTTTCCATTTAACTTTTCAACGGCATCTATTATCACTGCCTGATCGATACCACTAAAGCCATACTTGGTTCCTGTACCAGCAATACCTGGTCCCATTGCAACTAAAACACAATCTGCCTTACAAATTTCTTTGGCTGTAATGAGAGATGTATATATATTAATACACTCATAATCTCCCCCAAAAGCATTACCATAAGTGATTGTATTATCTATTAGCCCCATATTCTTTAAGTTATCAACATTTTTACTAAAGGCTATTGGCAGGGCCGCTCCATCTGACATTATATATACAAGTTTCTTATCTGGACACAGCTTTTTAAAAGTAGCTGCAAATACGGGAACAATACTATGTAGGGCGCCTACTGCAACTGGCATACCTTCCAAACAGATAAAATCATTGAATATATCATGGTATGGACTTCCTTGCTCTTCAACCGAATCTACCTTAATCTGGAAGGGTGTATATCTAAGTTTCATAATGTGTCCACCTTCTGTAAACTTAGATTCAGGCCTATTATAATTAGTTATAACAAAGTGGAAACCCCCTGTTCCAAGGCTTAGCTCTACTGCTGTAGTATTCACTACCACCTCATCACCAACTTGTGCAATACCAGTCAATTGAACATAGTTATATGCCTTTTCAATTCTTCCTTTTATGTCAACCCTTATATCCTGGATTAGGTCGCTCTGGCTCTTTATTTCAATTACCTTAGCTACTCTTTTACTTATCATCTATAAACCCCTTCCCAACTTATCTACATAATTCAAAAACTTGTTGTTTTCGATAATCTTAGTTAGAGAAAACTTTTCTGTTAATACGTGGATAGCCACTAAAAGTACCAAGGACACTAGTTGGACTGGCAAATCAAAAGAAGATACTATAAATACGCCTATAGAAACTCCCAAAACATTTGAGCCTGCATCTCCCATCATAGTCAAGGCCCTTAAGTCAAAGTAAAAATATGCTAGTACAGCTGGTACTATTAGCATCATTACCTCCCTATTAAACTTGGCACTTGCTAGAAATATTATTATAGCAAGTATAACATACGCCTTTATTGCCCTACCTGGTCTTAGGTCAAACAGATTCATCATATTTGTTGAAAGGGCAACCACCAAAGTTGCAACTATTATATTTGGTATTGACTTGCTTAGTGTAACTGCTAGGGTTAATCCCACAAATCCACCTAAAAGGGCCTTAAAGGCACCTGTAGTTAGACTACCCTTGAATAGGGCCTTAAAGTGGCCTATCAAGCCTGTTACCCCCCTATTGCCCAAACTATCGTCTATAATACCTACAAATGACATAGCAATAGAAGCAAATAAAAGCATGTATATCATAATTATCTTTTCTGGAACAATATTAGAATAAATCAATATAATTGAATTAATAACTAGGGTTGGTATAAATACTAGTCCTAGACCTACTGGTATCATATCACCCCTATAGTTTTCCCTAATCATACCACTATTTTCTAACATTTTGCTTATCATAGGTATTGAAAGCAGGGTGATTGCTATGCCAATACAGAACAACATTATTGTCATAAAATATGTATACATGACTACCTCCACTCACGTTTCTTTTCTTTTACGATTCTCTTTATATGTAAATATTGCTTACCCCTATGAATAAAACCGCTTAGGTCTCTTCCAGTTTCATTATGGGTCATGTCAACAGTTACTTCCTTTATCCTATAGCCCCACTTAAGTATATCTATTGTCATACCAACCTCTACCCCATATCCCTCTGGTATGTGGTCAAATTTTGATATAACCTCTTTTTTAAAGGCCCTTTGACCTGATATAGTAGCATTTAACTCTACACCCGTCATTTCATATACGGAATCCCTGGCTAGTCTCTTTACAAAGCCCATACCACCCTTCTTACTGGCTGGTTTAAACCTTGCTATAGATACATCGCACTGGTCTGCAAGTACTGGCTCAATTACCTTAGCTATCTCAGAAGAAGTCAACCCTAGGTCTGCATCTAAAAATACTATTACATCTGCAGACTTATCAGCTAATTCCAGGCCTTTTTCAAGGGCCTTACCCTTACCCTGATTAGGATTTTGCACAGTATATACCAGCTTGTCACATACGTAGTTTTTCAATACTTGAGCTGTACCATCACTAGACCCATCATCAACTACAACAATCTGATTTATAATATCTATATCCCTTATACCATCAAGTGTTGCCCTTATTCTGGACTCCTCATTATAGGCTGGTATTATTACACTAGTAAACATATCTCCTCCTATTTTCCTACAGGTAGTAGCTTGTCACCTTCTAGGCTATTACCGAAGCTACCAATAATATTTGAGCTAGCTAGTAGGTCTATCAAAGATACTCTTCCCGCTGCTTCGTCTATATTATCTATACTTGATACCTTAATTTTAGAAAATTCTTTTAGACCAACATTTTCTCCACTCGTTGCTATGGCAACTGTATACTTGTCTTCCTTTATCTGGTCTAGTATTGGCTTTATTAGACTAGGAAACTTAGTCTTGCCACTTGAAGTTGAACCGTTAAATACAAGTATAGCATTTACAGTATCATATGTACCATTATTAGCTCTAACCTTTATTAATCCCAACTCTTCCAGACTAGCCAAGCTGCTTGTATCAGAAGAATTTTTTATTGCATTTGCTATATAGCTTATTACTTCTTCCTTCTTGGTAAACTTTTGGCTCAGCTTAGTATTGATTTTTTCTAGGTTAGTCGTATTCAAGACCTCATCTTTAATCTGTATATCAAGTTCTATACTGGCTCCAGCTTTTGTAAGTGCATTCTTAACACTATCTACATTGGCCTTTTCGTTGAATGATATTAAAGCTAACTTCTTACCAGATAACTTCTGGTCGCTAAGTAGACTTTCATTATCTGCTATAAAGTCCTTAATATTGTCTATCTTAGCAAGTAAATTTTTATTAGTCTCTGTTAGTTTGTCATCCTTTTCCTTTAGTTGCTTAAATTGTTTGTCTATGTCTGTTACTATAGCAGCATTCTGTTCCTGTATATCGACACTAGATCCCATGCTTGTACCTATTAAGATTCCGACACCCAGGGCTAGGAATATTGCCCCTATAGATACAATAAAATATTTAAAATTTATATGCATAACTTATTCCTCCACATTCATCTTATATCTGTAACAAAAGCTTTATCTTTATGTTCAATAATTGCATCAGTATCTGTACCTTAGGTGACTGACTAACCACTATAGCCACTGGGAATAGAGCAGTTGCTATTAGAGCAAATATATACTTGAGCTTTAAACGACTCTGGTATAGCATGCTTACGCCTCTTGCATCTATAAGTCTAGACCCTATCTTTAGCCTGACCAAGAATGTCGAAGCCATACCCTTCCTTCCTTTTTCAAGGAAGTCAATCATGTTGGAATGGGTACCAAGAGCAACTATTAATTTGGCCTTGTGTTCATAGGCTGCCAGCATAGCTATATCTTCACTCGTACCTGGTGAAGGGAATACCACTGCCTCTAAGCCTAGGTCTTCTACCCTCTTAAGACCTGGCGCCCTTCCATCCGTATAGGCATGTACAACTATTTCACCGGCTGACTTAAGGGCTTCATCTGTAACACTATCCATGTCTCCAACAATCACATCTGGCTTGTAACCAAATTCAAGTATGGCATCGGCCCCACCATCAACTCCTACCAATACGGGCTTTACTTCCTCTATATATGATATCATAGCCTCAAGATCATCCTTATAATTGTGACCCCTAACTACAACAAGGACATGCCTATCCTGATAGTTAGTCCTCATGGCTGGTATTTCAACATCACCTAAAATTAGTCCCTTTTCTTTCTTTGCATACTCAATAGTATTGTCAATAAACCTATCCAACTCTACCTCAAGGTTTTCATATGCCTGTCGTGTTTTTTCAACTACAAGCTTGGCATCCATAACCTGGCCGGACCCTATTTTCTGATCATTTCTATATATAATTCCATCTTCAACAATGATTTCATCGTCTTCATTTAAGATATCGAAGGCTTCCATACCTATGTTATCTATGATCAGTATATTTTCCTTCATCAATATTGACGGTCCGACATTTGGATACCTGCCACTAATAGACTCAGCAGCGTTAATCACTAGTCTTATCTTTGCTTCAACCAACGATTTTGCAGCCACTTCGTCCAAATCAATATGGTTTATTAGGGCTATTTCACCTGCATTAATCCTCTTAGCGAGTTTTTTAGTTTTCTTGTCTTTTTTTAACTTACCTTCTACCCGCATGATAACCTCCTATGCCTTTGTTTTCTTAGCTAGCTCTATCATTTCATGAGAGTGCTCTAAGGTTTTTTCTGTTATTATTTTTCCGGAAATCAACCTTGCAATTTCCTTTTCCCTATCCTCGTAGTCAAGATTACTTATACTTGTAAATGTTCTCTCATTTTCAACATTCTTTTCTATATAGTAGTGGTCATCTGCAAAGGCCGCTATCTGAGGTAGGTGGGTGATACAAATTAGCTGTTTGTACTTGGACATTTCAGCCAACTTCTCCCCGACCACCTGGGCAGCCCTTCCACTTATACCGGTATCTATTTCATCAAAAATCATGGTTTCAATCTTATCAACATCTGATAGTATCTTCTTAAAGGCCAGCATAAAACGTGACATTTCACCGCCAGATGCTACCTTATTTAGTGGGTTTAGGTTTTCACCTAGATTAAATGAAACATAGAATTCCACATCATCACACCCACTACTAGTATAACCTACTTTGTTAAAGATTACCTTAAATTTTGTATTTTTCATATTTAGAGATCCTAGTTCCTTTAATAGGCTTTCTTCCAGTAAATTAGCCACCTTCATCCTCTGGTCGGTCAACTCACCACCTATTACTTCTAAGTCTTCTTCTATAATTCTTTTTTCCTTCAATAGGGCCTGTCTACGTTCCTCCCTATTTTCAATATTGTAGAGTCTTTTTTTCATCTCTAGTTTATAGTCTAGGATATCTTCTATCCTATCCCCATACTTCCTCTTCATTGTGTTTATAAAGTCCATTCTGATCTGGATTTCCTCTAAAAGTTGGGGATTATATTCATTCTTGTCTATATATGACCTAATGCTTGCATCTAGGTCCTCTAGCTGGTACATAATATTCTCCAGCCCTTCTACAAAGTCCTCCAAAACAATATCATAATCAGCTACGGGTCTCAAGGCAGCCAGGGATTTACCAATCCTATCCTCAACACCCAAATCTCCAGACCTTAATATATCATAGCTAGTTAGGATCGCTGTATTTATCTTGTCCTGGTTTGATAACTTCTTATATTTTACCTTTAGTATCTCGTATTCATCTACATCCAAATTGGCCTTTTCTATTTCATCAATCTGGTATTTAAGAAGGTCTACTTCTCTTTCCAACTCTCTTTCTGACATATTGTCATTTAGTTCGTTAATTTTTGTATTAACTTCTGTATACTTTTCATAGCAATCAGAGTATTTTGACATACTATCCTTTAGAGCGTCTTTACCATATAGGTCCAAAAATTCAAGGTGGACATCCCTGTTATACAGGGCTTGATTTTGGTGCTGACTATGTATATCTACAATAGCCATCATAATAGTTCTCAAATCAGCCAGCCTAATTGTTCTACCATTTAGCTTAGTAGTAGATTTACCATCTTCAAATATAGATCTCGATACATGTAGCTCATTATCACTATAGGGAATAGAATACTCATCTAAAAGGTTATCTACCTTTTTGTTGTCTGTGTATATAAGCAATTCAACTAGGCCCTTATCACAACCCTTTCTTAAGAAAGACCTGTCATACTTACCACCCAGACATAGGCTTAGACCTTCAAGGACAATTGACTTTCCAGATCCAGTTTCACCTGTCAAGATATTTAACTTGCTTCCAAAATCAACCCTAAGCTCTTCAATTAGGGCACAATTTTTCATATACAGTTCCTTAATCATATTCCTCTCCCTCTACTAATCTAATGAGTGTGACCTCTCCACCAAATCTACAACCCTCTCATGATAAGACTCATAATCCTTAAGGAGTCTAGCCTCATCTACTTCGTCCTTTATCTCAATTTTATTATCAATTTTCACTAGATAAATAAGATACTCTATATTTCCCTCAGGCCCCTTTATTGGTGAAAAATCAAGGTCTAGGATTTTAAACCCTTCCATGATAGCAAGTCTTGAAACCATCTCAATCACTTCAATATGAGTTGACTTCTCTCTTACTACCCCCTTCTTACCCACCTTTTCTCTTCCTGCTTCAAATTGTGGTTTTATAAGAGCAACTACCCTGCCTCCATCATTTAGGAGCTCCCATGCCTTAGGTAGGACTAGCTTAAGAGATATGAAGGATACATCTATAGAGGCAAAGTCTGGCCTCTCATCCAGAGCATCAGGATCCAAAAACCTTATATTTTGCCTTTCCATGCAAACTACTCTTTCATCTTGTCTCAGCTTCCAGGCCAGCTGACCATAACCAACATCAACAGAGTAAACCTTTGTAGCTCCATTTTGTAGCATACAGTCTGTAAAGCCACCCGTTGATGCACCAATGTCCATACATACCTTACCTTCTAGGCTGAGATCAAAATTTTTCATGGCCTTTTCTAGCTTTAGTCCACCACGGCTAACATAGGCAAGAGGCTTGCCCTTCACAAGTATGTCTGCATCATCCTTTACCATTGTACCTGGTTTATCTACTCTTTGATTATCTACAAAAACATTACCCGTCATTATAGTCCTCCTAGCCTGTTCACGACTAGGAAAAAAGCCCATATCAACTAGTAATACATCTATCCTCTTCTTCATTATTTCCTCCATAGATATAGATAGGACCTATTCTATGATTTTTAATATCCTATCCTTTATCTTACCCGGTGACAAGCCTAGCTCATCCATCAGTATTTCAGTGTTACCCTGTTCAATAAATTTATCAGGTATTCCTAATATATCAATGCTTGTGTCAAGCTTATTTTCTGAGACAAGCCTCATAATATTTGCCCCAAAGCCACCAGTAACCACATTATCTTCCAAAGTTATGACATTATCTACCCTGCCCAGTATATCAAGATAAGTATCTTCATTTAAAGGCTTTAGGTATCTCGCATTTAATAGGATAAGCTCAAAGTCTTTTCCTCTGTGGGACTCTCTGTATTCTTTCCTCAACTCAGGCAGTATATCAAGGACTGGCTTCATCATATTTCCTATACTTATTATAGCCATCTTTTTTGTACTATTTGCTTCCCTACTAGGTCTTACTTCATCTATAAGAACCTGGGGTTGACCTATAGAGTAGGAATCCATAGGCTCCCTGTCTATCACACAGAAATCATAGTCCTTACGACTCAATACATATTCATTACCCCTAGGGTACCTTATGGCAAGAGGACTATCTATCCTTTCAGAAAACCTAATCATGTCTATCATTTCCTGACTGTCCATAGGTGCCATAACTGTTAGGTTTGGTATAGGATTTAGGTAGGATAGGTCAAACATACCATGGTGGGTTTCACCATCGTTACCGACCAGTCCAGCCCTATCAATCAAGAATGTTACCGGCTTGCTTGTTATGCATACATCGTGTATCAGCTGGTCATATCCCCTTTGCAAGAAGCTAGAATAGACTGCAAAGTATGGCTTTATACCTGCCTTTGCAAGTCCTGCCGCAAATGTAGTCGCATGCTGTTCAGCTATACCAACGTCAAAGTACCTGTCCGGATGTAGCTTAGAAAATATATTTAGACCGGTACCTGTAGGCATGGCCGCTGTAATGGCTACTATATTTTCATTATAGTTGGCCATCTCAGCAAGTGTAATTCCAACTATAGATGATATTGACCTAGTCTTACTTGGACTGACCCCTACCCTGTAGTCAAACTTTCCTACACCATGATAGTCCTCAGGATGGTCTTGAGCAAACTTATAGCCCTTGCCCTTGACAGTTTTTACATGAATAAATTTAGGTCCATCTACATGTTTAATAAACTCCAATGTCTCAACTAGTTCTTCAATATTGTGTCCATCTATAGGACCAAAGTATTTTATTCCTAAAGCATCTATGAGACCACACTCTGACGGTGATAGGCTGGTAAATATAGAATCAGTTAGTCTATTAGCCCTCTTAGATATCTTGCTTCCTATTTGTGTCATATTCATGAACTTATCAAGGTTTTCCTTCATGATGAGGGTATCGCTATTCATCATTATCTTAGACATATATGATGAAAAAGCCCCCGTATTCTTGTCAATAGACATTTCATTATCATTTAGGATTACTATCATATTCTTATTCAAATAGCCCAAATTATTCAAAGCCTCCAAGGCCATACCACCTGTAAAGGCACCATCACCTATGACAGCAATTACCTGATACTTCTGTTTTTGTATATCTCTTGCACAGGCAAGTCCCAAGGCCACTGATATAGATGTTGAACTATGTCCTGTGTCAAATATATCATGGTCACTCTCAGATTCTTTTGGAAATCCTGACAGTCCACCAAATTGTCTTAGAGAGTCGAAGTCATTTTTCCTACCTGTCAATATTTTGTGGACATAGGCCTGGTGACCTACATCCCATATAATCTTATCCTTAGGACTATCAAAAACCTTATGAAGGGCCAGGGTTAATTCAACCACGCCTAGGTTAGATGCTAGGTGGCCACCAGTAGTCGATACCTTCTTTATCAAGAACTTCCTTATATCCTTGGCCAGGCTTGTCAAGTCCTCCCTATTCATTTTTTTTATATCTGATGGAGAGTTTATTCCCCTTATTAACTCATACATATTATCACCTTATTATTTAGAATATTAGGCCTATAATTATACCTAATAATGCCCCAAAGAAAACCTGTTTAGGAGTATGTCCCATCAATTCCTTGAGCTTCTCCTGCTTTATTTCTTTTTTCTTCTGCCAATCCTCTATCAACTGGTTTAGTAGGGTTGCCTGCTTACCTACAGCCTGCCTTACTCCAGATGCATCATACATTATAATTAAGGATACAACTGTTGCTATAGCAAATAGATCTGATGAAAAGCCATACTTTAGGCCAATCATTGTAGACATACATGAGACAAAGGAGCTGTGTGAACTTGGCATACCTCCAGATACTATTATTCTGCTTACGTCTATACCCTTGTCTCCTGAAAAAATTTTCAAAAATTGGGCAAAGAAACATGCAAAAATACTCACCCATAATATTTCGTTGCTAAATATCTCACTAAAAAAACTCATACTTCCTCCAAAATTGCTACTTGTTTCTGCTGATAACATAATCAGCTAATCCAACTAAAAAGTCTTTCCCCTCAAAGTCTTCTATATTTCTTTTTGCCTGTGCAATTAAGTCCCTAGATATTTCCTTGGACCTCTCCATACCAAGTATATGGGGATAAGTAGCCTTATCATTTTCTATATCACTGCCAATATGCTTTCCAAGTAGCTTTTCATCCCCTTCTATATCAAGGATATCGTCAGCTATCTGAAAGGCCAAGCCTAGGTTTCTCCCAAAGGCTTCTAACTTTTCTACCTTACTATCATCAGCCCCTGCAAGATAGGCACCCGCCTTCATACATGCAACTATCATAGCCGCAGTCTTATTCAAGTGAATAAAGTTAAGACAGTCTAGGTCAATATCCTTAGACTCACTTTCAACATCTACCACCTGGCCACCAACCATGCCATATATACCTGCCCCATCTGCTATGGCCTTACAAGCCTTAATAGCGGATAGATGGTCACTTGAATTAAGGGCATGGCCCAATATTACCTCATATGCATAGTTTAGTAGGCCGTCTCCTGCCAATATAGCCATAGCTTCTCCGAATACCTTGTGGTTAGTTTTCTTCCCCCTTCGTAGGTCATCGTTGTCTAGTGCTGGTAGGTCATCATGTATTAAGGAATAAGTGTGGATCATCTCAATGGCGGCTGCATAAGGTAGATAGTCGCTTCCCTTACCACCACACAGCCTATATGACTCCATTATCAAAATTGGCCTTAGTCTTTTACCACCGGCCTTATAGCTATAATTCATAGCTGAAAAAAGAGTCTTTTGATAGCCTTCCTCAGCCGGTAAGTAGCTATATATTTCTTCTTCTATAAAATCGCTCCTTTTTTTCAATTCACTGATAAAATCCATTAGTCCACCTCGACTTCTTCCTTGTATTCGTTAAACTTACTTATCTTCATTTCAGTTTTTTCCAAAATAGCATTACAGTGCCTATATAGACGAGTTCCATCTTCAAATAGCTTTAGGGACTCTTCAAGGTTGACCTGACCATTTTCTAGCTGGTCAACCAAGGCCTTCATCATGTCAAAGGCCTCTTCATAAGTCAACTTTTCTATATCTACCTGTCCTATATTTTCCATATTATCTATATTCAATTCGTCACCTTCATCCTGTATTTATATACTTATTTAGCTTCTATATCCACTACCTGACAATCAATGTTTCCATCCTTCAGGTTAATCTTTAACCTATCCCCTTGGTCTATATCCTCTATAGTCGAGAGTATTCTCCCATCCTTTTGTGCGATTGAATAGCCCCTGTCAAATATTGCAAAGGGATTTAGACTGGACATCCTAGCCCCGTATAGATTCATCTCTTCCCTTTTCTTTTCAATATACTTGGTAAAGCTTGAATCCATCTTATCATATATCCTATCTAGTTCCATATACCTATCACCGAGCATATACCTATCAGCATACTGACTAAACCTGTCTATACTAGACCTTAACCTGTGTTTTTCCAAAATAATCCTGTTATTAATTGAATTACTAATGCGCTTGGCCATCAGGTCCTGGTCCCTTAACAGGTCTGCCAAATTGGGTGTGGCTATTTCAGCTGCTGCAGAAGGGGTTGGTGCCCTTTCATCTGAAACAAAGTCACAAATAGTAAAATCTGTTTCATGTCCCACTGCCGAAATTACCGGTATAGCAGATGCAAATATCACCCTGGCAAGTCCTTCATCGTTAAATGACCATAATTCTTCAAGAGATCCCCCACCTCTGCCTATAATAATTGTATCTACAGGGTGGTCCTGGTTAAAAAAGTTAATACCCTCTATCAGGCTAGAGACCGAACCCTTCCCCTGGACCAAGGCAGGAAATAGCTTTATATCCACCTTTGGATACCTTCTAGTAACCACATTTATTATATCTCTTATAACCGCCCCCGTCTCCGATGTAACAACACCTATAGACTTAGGGAATCTTGGTATAGGCTTCTTGTGATAGCTAGAGAAAAGACCTTCCTTATCTAGCTTGTCCTTCAATTTTAAAAACTCCAGGTAGAGGTTGCCTACACCTTCAAGAGAGACATTTTTTATATACAATTGATATGATCCATCACTTACATAATTGGAAATATATCCGTCAGCAACTATCTTACTTCCGTTGTCTAATTTGAGATCCTTGTTATAGTCAGACCTATATATCATACACCTAATTCTTGACTTATTATCCTTCAGTGTCAAGTATACATGCCCGCTAGAATGTATCTTAAAATTAGATATCTCCCCTCTTATTCTTACACCATTAAGGATGGGGTCATCTAAAAAAACTTTTTTAATATATTCATTTACTTCAGATACTTCCAATACTCTAATCTTCATTAAATCACCACCAAATATGCATAATATGCTAAATTTTATTATACCATATAATAGGAAATTTTACGAATAAAAAGCCCATGCATGAGCATGGGCTAAATCTTATAAAAACGTACTAATAAAAGGTAAAACCATCATTATAATTAAGATTAAAATTATAATTATAAGAGATGTCTTTTTTCCATTATTTTTTTTCTTACTTTTCTTGTCTGTATGACCATTCTTGACAATCTTCATATCATCTATACTCTTATTGTCAAGCTCCTTTTGTATATCAGACAGGTACATCTGTCTAGTTTTATAAAAGTCATCAGGACTAACATGACCTGTCTTATGCAAAACAGATTCAAGATGGGGCTGGTTTTCTTCAGCCCTTATTGCTTCAATATCGATTTTTGAAGTCTTGTACATAAAATGACTTAGGCTCAATAAAACATCATTATAGTTCTTATAGCATAGGTTGTCATTTCTCTCTAATAAACGCTTTATAATTTCAACAAAGTCCTTATTCATACCATTTGTATTAATCTTAGACCAAATAACACCCTTGTCAATTGCCTTTATTAACTGCTTTTCTGTATGGGCATCATTAAATGGAAATTTCTTGAAAACTGACTCATATAAAATGACACCTAGGCAGTATAAGTCTGACTTAATATCTGTAAAGTCGATACTTAGCTGGGATGGTGATAGGTACTTAAGATTGCCAGAACACCTGATATTAGTCCCCTTATTAGCTTCTGTAATACCAAAGTCAGCTATCTTTATCTCATACCTTTCATTAACTAGGATATTGTCTGGTCTTAATGAACCGTGCTTTTTACCCAAATTATAGTAGGCTTGAAGTGCCTTTACAGTTTGTGTAGCTATCCTTATAAGGGCATCCATATGCAGGTAGGCCCCCTTATTTAGGGTAGCCAGTGAAACCCCCCTAAAGTTTTCGTAAACTATATAATAAAGGAGATTATCGACTGTCCTATGCACTCCTACATCTAATATCTTTAGTATATATGGAGACCTCAGGTCATCAATAATTATGCTCTCATCTATCAGGTTCGGTATAAAGTCCAGACTTATATACCTATTATTTTCTATTATTTTAATCTTAACATCTATTTTTTTCTCTGAATCATAGGCGTTATATAACTTATTTTCCTCGATATAAACAGGCCTATCAGTTATTTCATATCTATTTCCTATAAATATCATCTTTATCACTACCTTCTTGGACAATCTCCATATTCTATCTACTATATAATATCATAATTGTATTAGCCTTACCATAAATTATTAAAATATTCTCCTTAATCAGCATTATTTTTATCATATATTTAGGCAAATGATTGACTTGACTGGATAAATTTAATATAATTAGAATTATTATAGAAATAGGAGGAAGGAGCTATGGCCAAAGAAAATAATAAGAATAAAACTATAAACTTTGCCGAAAAGAAGAAAGCATATGCTTCGAAAAAGGCTCAAAATAAGTCTCCTCAAACCATGCCCGAGGGTAAGATGGTCTATGATATCAATAGAATGAGGGAGCAAATCAACCAGCAAACAAGAAATCTAAAAAATAAAAAGTTGATTAAAAAATCTCGTCCTGCCTGGGTTGTCTTAGTCTACCTTCTTATCATAACCGCAATTGTCGTACTTACAGGCTCTAAAATCTATAATGCAGCCCTAAACTATAGGACCTATGGTACTATGCCAAAGAAATTTACCAGTATTGACAATAGCCTAAGCACTCAAGATACTATTAAATATGAGCAGCTTATAAAGAAAAAGATCCTTTCAAGTGTTAAGTCTGATACCAGACTGGAGGTTATCACATCCTCAATCCACAGAAACGGCCAAACGGTCTATGCCAATGGATATTTCACATATGCAAATGAAAAAGACAAAATATACTTCGACTCCATTATAAGGTCTGAAAAGATTGAATCCTTGCAGGTAAATGGTTTCGAGTTGACAAAAATAAAGTAATCACAAGCATCTATTAGATGGTCATGATTACTTTATTTTATTTTATGTAGGAAAAATAAGTAGCAACTGTAGCCAAAACTATACTTACTATTAGAAGTATCCTACAAAAATCATATCTTTTTTTGTATACTGTAAGGACCAAAAAACCTAATATAAAGGCTAATACACCCATATAAAATCCCTGAATCATACCCTGGTTAGACTTAACGATTGCTAAGAGTGAAAGTATCAAACTATAAACCGCAGCGGTATTTCTAACAATATAGTTATTTGCTCCCTTGCCATTCTTGCCTATTACAAAGCCTACTACAACCAAGGATAGAATCACTAAAATAACCAATCCTGAACGTGACATTGTTTCCTCCTATAAAAGTTAATGGGGCTTTAGTAAAAAGCCCCTACCTACCAATAAAAATAATTGTTATATCTAACTAAAGACCAGTATATATAGAATAAATTTTATCTATAAATTTGTCAACATTTTTTTTATCAAATACCTGACCCTGTGCCATATAATCAGAGCCACCACCCCTTATATCTGCCAGGCTGGCAAATTCCTTTAGGTCCCTACCCAGCCTAATAGACTTATCCTTGGCCAGCTTCTTATCTACCTGTAGAAATACCCTACTTGAATCCTTAGCTACACTAGCAAAGATTGCTATGGCCTTATACTTATTAGTAATGTACTTGGCAAGGGCTTCCACCATCCAGGCTTCCTCATCAAGGACCCCTTTAACCACTAAAATCCCCTGGGAATTCTCCTTAAGATCCTGAATCAAATTCCTAGACCTAGACTCAAGATAATAGTCTAAGAGGACCTTGTTCTTTTCGGCAAAATCATCCTTTTTATCCTCTATATTTCCAATAGCATTTAAGATATTAGTCTCATTAGTATCATATTCCAAAAGTAGCTTACTAAAGTAGTGGTCCCTCTCCAAGAGGTATGATACTGCCCTTTTACCTACCAGGTACTCAAAACGGGTATTGCCCTTGTGCTGGTAATATTTTTTTATTTTTATCAACTTTAGCTGACCTGTATTTGTGGAGTGGACTCCACAGCAAGCATTTGTATCTAAGTTACCTATTTTTAAAATTCTAATTTCTTCACTTGTCTTAGGTAGTGGTCTCCTAGTATAGAAGTCCTTTAGCTTGTCCCTACCCAAAACAAAGTTATCTATCTTTATTTCTTGTGATATGATTAAATTTGCATATCTTTCGGCCTCTTTAACCATATCATCATCAAATTCACCGACTATATCTAATTGTGATAGTTCCTTGCCTATATGTAGCCCTAGTGTATTCCTTGAAAATAGCTTATAAAACACTCCTGATAGGACATGCTGGCCCGAATGCTGGTGCATATTATCCTCTCTATGCTCCCAGTCCAAAACCATTTCAAATGGTTCTCCAATCTTGCCTCTTATGTAGGCTTCCAATATTGACTTTTTTTCATCATGGTATGTGCAATCAGTCTGACTATGCATTTTTCCCATAAGAAATTCAAGACCTTCCTTAGCCGGTCTAACCTCATGGTAGATATGGCCCTCTCTATCTTCCAGTCCATAAATATCAAACCTTATTCCAGAGTCGTCAATAAGATATCCCTTATCCTGAGCCTGTCCACCACCACCAGGAAAGAAAATTGTCTTATCAAAAATCATTTTTACCTTTCCCTGGTCAACCTCTACTGATAATAGCTTGGCCTGACATTCTTTCATATACCTATCATGATAATATAAAGCTTCTGTCTTCAACATAGATGCTCTCCTTGAAAATATTCTGTGTGAAGTGCCTCTACTAGAAGTAGCCACTAGTAGACAATTAATTCCTAAAGGCTAAATAGAACCAGCAAATAAATACCTAGTCTACATACTTCTTGTATTCACCATATCCACACTCTTCCATTTTATCATAAGAAATAAACTTTATGGCAGCAGAATTTATACAATACCTCAAACCATCGTCAGAAAATGGGTTATCATTGAATACATGGCCAAGGTGGCAGTTGGATCCAAGTGACCTAACCTCTGTCCTCTCCATACCAAACGAATAATCTGTCCTCTCCATTAAGACTGTATCCTCAATAGGTCTAGAGAATGCTGGCCAGCCACAGCCTGAGTCAAACTTGTCCTTGGAACTAAACAAAGGCCTTCCATCTACTATGTCAACATATATACCCTTTTCAAAATTATCAAAGTATTCATTTTCAAACGGCACCTCTGTCATGTCGTTCTGCGTTACTTCAAACTCTATATCCTTGAGACTGTTTCTAAGGTTATTCCTGTTAAGGTTGTTCCTATCCCACCTTGCCTTGACAAAGTTATACCTGCCAGAGTTTTTATAGTAAACGCTATAGTGTTTAGAATTAGTCTTACAGTAATTCTGGTGGTAGTCTTCTGCAGGATAAAAGTCTCCTGCTTCCAAAATATCTGTGGCAATTTCCTTACCATTGTAGTAAAGGTCCTCAATACTCTTCTTGGCCTCTTCAGCCTCTTGCCTTTGCTTCTCATTTGTATAGAAGATTGCTGTCCTGTACTGGCTACCCCTGTCAGCAAACTGACCGCTTTCATCCTGTGGATCTATCTGCTTCCAGAAGATATTTAATATTTCCGTGTATTTAATTTTATCGTTGTCAAATATTATCTTAACAGCCTCATAATGACCTGTTTCACCGCTAGAAACTTCCTTGTAGCTAGGATTTTCCTTGTGCCCACCTATATAGCCACTCACAACGTCTTCAACTCCCTCGTAGCTTATAAAGGGTTTAACCATACACCAAAAACATCCTCCAGCCAAAATAGCAACTTCTCTCATATTATTTCCTCCTCATATTAGATCTACTAATTATATTCTAGTAAAGGCTACAACCTTGTACATATTCTTATCACTTATTATTGCTACATATATTTATATCCTTTAAAATGAAAATTAAACTATATTTACTCATTTTCTTATTAAAATCCCCCTTAATCTTACTTAAGAATTCAACACTTTAGAAATAAATATACCTTTTATCAAATATTTGTTATAATAATTACATATAACTTTTATAAAAATGACTATTAATATAAAATAACTATAGGAGGTTTCTATGATAGAAAAAAAATACTTAGAAGATCTAAACAAGATCACCTTGTTCTCGCATTTAAGTCAAGATAACCTAGAAAGACTTTTGAATTCTTTCAATTCAAAGATAATAACACTAGATAAAAATGAAATCCTCTTTAATGAGGGTGAAGTCTACCATAATATGTGTATCCTCTTAGACGGGGAGGTAATACTTTCTAACACAGATGAATATGGCAATAGAAATATAATAGACTCTGTAGTCAAGAACCAAATTTTTGCCGAGGTATTTTCTTTCACTAGTAGCAAAATTAGCCCTGTTACAGCAACAACAAATAAGAGATCAACCCTCTTATTAGTAAATACAGATGAGCTACTAGCTGTTGGAAATCTTGATGACCTGGACTTGATTAGGGAAAAACAGGAAATCATATCTAGACTACTTCATACCTTTGCTGACAAGAACCTTATACTCCTATCAAAGATAGAGGTCGTATCTAGGAGAAATATAAGGGAAAAAATACTCCACTTCCTTGAGTTACATAAACTAAAAAATAATTCAAATATATTTTTAATCCCTTATTCAAGAAAGGATATGGCCGACTTTTTAGGTGTGGACAGGTCTGCCCTTTCAAGAGAGCTTAGTCGTTTAAAGGAGGATGGTCTTATTGACTATGAAAAAAATACCTTCAAACTCCTTTAATTTTCATATTAGGTTTTAGCCTAACTAGCCCTGGCTACAGACCAAAAAGATTATAATAAAAAGCTGGCTAAGATCCAAATCAACTTGGGTCATGCCAGCTTATTTTTCATTTATTTTTTTCCATTTGCGTGGTCCGTCAGACCCTTAGTCTTTAGCCTATTATTTATGGTCTCACCAACTATCGTATAGATTACCGCAAATAGTGGTACCCCTATAACCATACCTATTATACCAAAGAACTTGCCTGCCACTAATAGGGAGAATAGGATCCAGAAGGATGAAATTCCTATAGAATCGCCTAAAATCTTTGGTCCTATTACATTACCATCCAACTGCTGGATTATGAATATGATCACTATCAGCCAAAGTGCCTTTATAGGGTCAACAATCAATACTAACAAGACAGCTGGAATTGCACCAATAAATGGTCCAAAGAATGGAATAACATTTGTAACACCTATTATAAAGGTTAAAAGTATTACATAAGGCATCTTGACTATCGAAAGTATTACAAAGGTAATTATCGCTATTATAATAGAGTCAATAATCTTACCTATTATAAACTTGCCAAATATATCATTGGAAAGTCTAGTTACCTTTAGTATGCTTTCAGCACTATCCTTAGTGAATATAGCAAATATAAATTTTCTGCATAAAAGGAAGAAGCCTTCCTTGTCTGCTAGTATATAGATTGATATTATTAAACCTAAAATCAAATTCCAAATACTCTTAACTATATTTAAGAAAAAGTTGGCCAAAAATGGAACTAAGTTTGTAGCAAAGTCTATTGCAGACTTCCCTATTTCATTTACCTTTTGGTTTACAGCTACCCTAGTTGGGTCTGGTAGGTTTATATGATTAATAAACTGATTTATATAATTGTAGACCCTATTCACAATATGTGGGAAGTCTGTTACCAGCTTTACTATACTTTCTGCAACCTGTGGGAATATAAATTCAAAGAATAGAAATACCAGTATTGTCACTAAAATATAGGTAATAACCATGGACATATACCTAACTAGTCTTTTGCCAGCTCCAGGCATCAAATTTGAAACTATTTTTCCCTCTATTAACTCCAGAATAAAGTTTAATAGGTAGGCCAAAGAAAATCCTACTATAAATGGCTTTAATATAGCTATAAATGTTGATGTCAACTCACTCAACTTAGAGAACTGCATTACACTCAAGTAGAATGATATTCCAAATACCACTACAATTATGGCATAAACCGCTATAGTAGTATATTTTCTATTCCAATCTATCTTCATCTTAATTAGCACCTTTCAATTCTTCGTATTGCGACCTGTATAGATTACTGTAGAAACCATCCATAGCCAATAATTCATCATGACTACCCTGTTCTACGATATCACCCTCATTTAGAACTAGAATTAGGTCAGCATTTCTGATTGTCGACAATCTATGGGCAATTATAAAGCTAGTCCTATCCTTGATAAGATTGTCCATAGCCTGCTGTATCAACACCTCTGTTCTTGTATCTACTGAACTTGTCGCCTCATCCAAGATTAATATCTTAGGGTCAGAAAGTATAGCCCTGGCTATTGTTAGTAGCTGCTTTTGTCCCTGAGATATATTCTTAGAGTCTTCAGTTAATATTGTATCATATCCCTGCTTCTGAGTCATTATAAATCTATCAACATGGGCAGCTTTTGCAGCCTTATAAACCTCTTCATCAGTGGCATCTAGCCTACCATACTTTAGGTTTTCCATAATAGTTCCACTGAATAGCCATGTATCCTGTAAAACCATCGCAAAATTTTTCCTGTAAGACTCTAGGTCTAGGCTATCAATATCTATACCGTCAATGCTAATTTTTCCTGAATTTAGCTTGTAAAATCTCATCAATAGCTTGACTATAGTTGTTTTACCAGCACCTGTAGGACCCACTATGGCTACCTTTTGACCTGCTTTTATATCCAGGCTAAAATCTTTAATTATTATATTGTCACTATTATAGCCAAATCTTACGTGGTCAAAGTTAATATTTCCTTGTACTGGTCCCTCTAAAGGCAACTTATCAGATAGGTCAATCTCTTCTTCATCTAGGAACTCAAATATCCTATCTGCCGCTGCAGCTGTAGACTGTAGTAGGTTCATAATCTGGGCTAGCTGGTTTAATGGCTGGGTAAACATCCTCATATACTGAATAAAGGCCTGGATATCTCCGACTGATATTCTTCCATTAATAGCCATATAGCCACCCAGGATAGACACTATAACATAGCCAAGATTTCCAACAAAATTCATTATTGGCATCATGATACTTGAAAGAAATTGAGACTTCCATCCAGTATCATATAGCTTCCTATTTATGGCGTCAAATTCGTTAATTTCAAACCTTTCTCCATTATAGCCTCTGACAATATTCTGACCTGAGAAGGTCTCCTCAATCTTCCCATTTATATCGCCGAGATACTTTTGCTGTTGCTTGAAAAATACCTGTGACTTTCTAATTATTATGGATAAGACTAGCATAGTTAGTGGCATTACTATCAAGGCTGCTATAGTCATCATCAAATTTATATATAACATCATTATAAATACGCCAACAACAGTTATGACGGATGTAACCACCTGCATCAAACTCTGATTCATTGTTTGGCTAAGAGTGTCTACATCATTTGTCACCCTTGATATAATATCTCCCTTGCTATTCTTATCAAAATACTCCATAGGTAGCCTATTTATTTTTTGTGATATTTCCTGTCTGAGCCTATATGATATTCTCTGGGCTACACCACTCATTATATATGACTGGGCATAAGAGAAAACAGTACTAATAATATACAGGATAGTCAAGACAAATATTATCTTTAGTAGCTTACTAAAGTCAATACCCTGTCCTCCATCCCTTATCTTGCTAATCAAGCCATTGAATATCTCAGTTGTAGCATTACCCATTATCTTAGGCCCAATTATGGCAAATATAGTTGATACAATCGAAAATATTAGTACTATAAGGACATTTAGCTTGTCTCCACTAGCATAGTCTAAAAGCCTCTTCATAGTCTTGGTGAAGCTAACTTCCTTTTTCTTATCCATCTTAGACCTCTTATCTGGTCTATTATTATGTTTTTTATACCTATTCTTATTAGCCTTAGAGGATCTATTATCAGTTTTTCTACTCAACATTTTTTAATTCCTCCTCTGTCAACTGCGATTTTGCTATTTCATAATAAACACTACATGTTTCAAGCAAGTCCTTATGTTTGCCCTTGGCAACTATCCTACCATTATCTAGGACTATTATCTCATCCGCATTTATAATAGTATTTATTCTTTGAGCTACTATAATTAGGGTCTTATCCTTCAATTTTTCGTGTATTTCACGTCTTACCATCTTGTCGGTCTTTGAATCTAGGGCTGAAAAACTATCATCGAAGACTATTATTTCAGGGTTTCTCGCTATAGCCCTTGCTATAGACAACCTCTGCTTTTGGCCACCAGATAAATTAGACCCTCCCTGTGATACTTTACTATCTAGGCCTTCAGGCTTAGAGTTGATAAAGTCCATTGACTGGGATATCTCGGCAGCATTTTTAACCTTCTTATAACTTCTTATAGTCTTGGCATATTCTATATTAGAAGCTATTGTACCAGAGAATAGGACAGATTTTTGTGGAACTACCGACACCTTGTCTCTTATCACAGACATTGGTATCTGCCTTGTCTCTACCCCATCTAGGTATATCTTACCACTTGTTGCCTCTAGGAATCTTGGTATTAGGTTCACTATAGTAGTCTTGCCTGATCCGGTTGAACCAATTATGGCTGTTGTTTTACCCTTTTCAGCCTCAAAGGTAATATCCTCTAATACATACTCATGGGCACCCTCGTACTTGTAGCTTACATTTTCAAATACAAGGCTTCCCTCCTGGGCAAAAGCCTTTATTGTACCCTTGTCCTCTATGCTAATTTCACTTGTTAATACTTCACTCACCCTGTTAGCACTTACCATGGCCCTTGGCAACATAACAGACATCATCGTTATAAATAGGAATGATATAATTATCTGCATAGTATACTGGATAAAGGCCATCATATCTCCCACCTGTATATTACCTAAGTCTATTTGCTTGGCTCCAAACCATATAATTAATATAGTTGTGATATCCATGATAAAAATCATCAGGGGCTGCATCAAGGACATGGTCCTATTTATAAATAGGTTTATACCAGTCAACTCACTATTAACCTTATCAAACCTCTCCTCTTCATATTTAGCAGTACCAAATACCCTGTTAACTTCTATACCTGATATAAATTCCCTAGTTACTAGGTTCATCTTGTCAACTACACTCTGTATAATCTTGAACTTTGGAATGGCAAATACCATTATTACAACTATAGATAGAACTGTTACTAAAATAGCTAGCCCAATTATCCACAGCATGGATACTTCTAGCTTAAATACCCTGCTAAAGGCTCCTACTGCCATCAATGGACCGTAGAAGAGGAATCTTAGACCTAGTATAGATGACTGCTGAATCTGCTGGATATCATTAGTACACCTAGCTATCAAGGATGATATAGAAAACTTGTCCATCTCTGAATTTGAAAATTCAAGTACTTTCTTAAAGGCATCACGTCTCAAGCTCTTAGACACCCTAGTCGATACCCTTGCAGCTATAAAACTTACTACTATAGAAAATAGGCCTGCTAGTACACTTAGGACTAGCATTATGCCGCCAGCCTTCCATAAGTAGGACTTTTGCATCTTTCCTGTGTCAATTCCTAAATTATTATATATTTGGCTGACCAGCCTTATACTTACTTGTTTTTTCATAAAATCAGGCATATTCTTATCCCTTACTATGGCCGCCATAGCCTTATTGGAGGCCCCATTGCTCGATTTCTTTGGGTTGCTGGCCATATAGGAAGCCATATTCACCAAGGATTCTGCCATATAGTCATCCAGCTTATCTGTCTTGGCATCAGTTTTTAGGAGATAATATACCCTGTCACGCCTTGATTGGCTTATAAGCTTAGAATTTTTATTATTCTTTTCTAAGTTTATATTATATGTATTTTTATCACTTGGTACCCATCTCTCATAAGACTTTGCTATTGTTGCCTTATGGTCTACCTTAGACAAGGAAAGCATTACAGCATAGGTATCTTCATCTATGACTTTTGGTATGGAGTTTTCAATACCACCCTGTTGTATACCTACATTTACTATATTTGATGTGTAGTTAGGCAATAAAAGCTCAAATTTTACTTCTAGACCCAAAACGAGTATCAGTAATAGTATTGCCGGTATATGTTTAACGAAATACGATAATATTTTTTTCATAGTATATCCTTTCTAAAAATCTTCATATACTGATTATAACACAAATATAAGACTTGATATACATAGCATT
>NZ_CDRRTB010000012.1:0-24706 GCF_977045075.1 Peptostreptococcus sp.
CGTGTCTGATAGCACCAGCCTGTCCAGTGTATCCGCCACCTTCAACTGTTACGATTACATCGTACTTGTTTTCGTTTCCAGTTATCACAAGAGGCTGCTTTACGTCTCTTATTAGAGTTTCGTAATTGAAGTATTCTTCTAAGTCTCTTCCGTTTACTTTTATGTTACCTTCTCCAGCTACTAATCTAACTCTAGCTACAGAATGCTTTCTTCTTCCTGTTCCGTAATATTGTACATTAGCCATTAATCAAATCCTCCTCTCGATATCCTACTTATACGTTTAAAACCTGTGGGTTCTGTGCTGCATGTGGATGTTCAGCACCTCTGTAAACTCTTAGTCTAGTCATCATTCTATCTCTAAGCTTGTTCTTTGGAAGCATACCGCTAACTGCGTGAGCCACAACTTCTTCTGGCTTCTTTTCCATCATTTCCTTATAAGATATTTCCTTTAACCCACCTACATAACCTGTATGATATCTGTAGTATTTCTGAGTAAGCTTCTTTCCTGTAAGTACAACCTTCTCTGCATTTACTACTACAACAAAGTCTCCACCATCAACATGTGGTGTGAATGTTGGCTTGTTCTTTCCTCTTAATATTGTTGCGATTTCAGTTGCTAAACGACCTAATGTCTTGCCTTCAGCATCAACTACATACCAGTCTCTCTTAACGTCTGCTGGCTTAGCTATATAACTCTTCATAAAGACCCTCCTTAACTTTTCATTCGTATTTTCAATTGCATATATGTAAAGTCCGGGGCATCGTGGACTTATTAACGCATTCTCATATATTTTACTCCCATATAAGTAAAAAGTCAATGTTTTTTCGTCCAATATTCAAGGTTTTTCATGATTTTTTCTTGACCTTCTCCCTTGTAGTCGATTTTTACCAATAATATGATTTATCTCACCTGATAATAGGAGATAAATTTTTACCAATTATCCCCTATTTACAAGCCTAGAGGCCCTTTTTTCACAAAAAGAGAACTCCTTTTCTCTACTATATATGTAATATGTAATATCCCTATGAGGAGTTCCCTTTTATTTAATATATCAGTCCATCATATGGAGAAAGAGTCCGCACCTGACCTTTGGCTCAAACCATGTTGACTTGGCCGGCATTACCCCATCCATATCCGCTACTGCCATTAGCTCTTCGATACCTGTTGGATATAGGGCAAAACCTAGTCTCATACCTTCTTCAACCCTCTTCTCTATTTCTCCTAGACCCCTTATACCACCTATAAAGTCTATCCTCTTGTCCCTTTGTGGCACATCTATACCCAGGATTGGCTCTATTAATAGGTCGTGTAGTAGGCTGACATCTAGGAGGTCGATGGCCAGATTTTTACTTGTTTTATTTATTGTATCTATGACTTCGTCCTTGACCTTAAGTCTATACCAGACTCCATCTATATACATGCCATATTCATACTTTTCCTTTGGCTTATAGGCCCTATCTACCTGGTCTATGAGGAAGTTCTTTGTAAGCAGGTTACTAAATGTATCAAAATCATATCCATTTAGGTCTTCTACCACCCTATTGTAGTCCATTACATACAGGCTATTTTTAGGGGCTATCATGGCAAGATAATAATTAAATTCTTCCTGACCAGTGTAGTCTCCTACTTCCTTCCTCATTTTTACAGCATAATTCTCAGCAGCTGCAGTCCTATGGTGACCATCTGCCACATATAGGTTGTCTATATCCTTGAAGGCCTCAACCATGGCTTCCATTTCCTGACCGTCTAACTTCCATACTGTATGGCCTACCCCATCATCTGAGGTGAAGTCATAGATAGGCTTTTCTAACATCTTATTGGCCATTATGGCTTCTACCCTAGCATCATCCCTGTAGGTAAGGAGTATTGTCCCTGTATTTGCCTGACAGGCCTCTATGTGCCTAGTCCTGTCCTCAACCTTGTCTGGTTTAGTATGCTCGTGCTTTTTGATAGTTCCATCTAGGCTTTCATCAACAGCTACACATCCCACTATACCTACCTGGGCCCTTCCATCCATGACCTCCCTGTATATATATAAGGCTGGTTCAGCTTCTTTTACAAAGACTCCATCATCTATAAAGGCCCTTAGGTTCTGGCCTGCCTTGGCATAGACCTGGTCAGAATGTATATCTGTCCCCTCTGGAAGGTCTATCTCTGCCCTGTCAATCCTCAGGTAGTTATATGGGTTGCCTTGGGCCATCATTCTGGCCTCTTGGGTATTCATTGTGTCATAGGGTAGGGCTGCAACCCTGTCTACATATTTTTCATCTGGCCTTAGTGCCTTAAAGGGTCTCAATGTAACCATATTATGCCTCCTTGCGGTAATTTACTATAATGTCAGCTATTTCATAGCCAATTCTTTCCTGGGCTTCCTTAGTAGCAGCCCCAATATGAGGTGTAACTGTTACCCTCGGATGGGTAACCAATTCTGTCATCGGCATAGGCTCATTTTCAAAGCAGTCTAGGGCTGCCCCTGCTATCTGACCCTCGTTTATGGCCCTTAGGAGGTCATTTTCATTTACTATACCGCCCCTGGCACAGTTTAGGAAAAACGCTGTATCCTTCATTTTTTCAAATTCTTGCCATCCAAATAGGTTCTTTGTCTGGTCAGTAAGTGGTGTATGAACTGTTATATAGTCTGCCCTCTCAATTATATTCTTTAGGTCAGTGTAGCAAAAGTCCTCTCTAGCATCCTGGTACTCCATGATGTCTGTGTAGAGAATCTTCATACCTAGCATATGGGCCTTTTCTGCTATATTTCTAGCTATTCTTCCATAGCCCACTAGCCCTAGAGTCTTACCATGTATTTCGCTACCCTTTAGGTTTTTCTTGTCCCACTTACCATCGTTTAGCTTTATATTAGCTATCTTTACATTTCTTGCAAGTACTAGCATTTCACACAGTACTAGCTCTGCAACTGCATTTGTACTTGCCCCTGGTGTATTTCTTACCATGATGCCCTTAGCCTCTGCATAGGCAACATCTATATTGTCTAGTCCTACACCACCCCTGATGATCAACTTCAAACGTCCTGTTTTTAGTGCCTCATCAATTATATTCTTTCTTATCTTAGTTGCTGACCTGACAACTATCACGTCAACATCTTTTATCTTTTCCTTTAGTCCTTCTTCTTCGTAAAACTTTTCTTCAACTTCAAAACCTTCATTTACTAAATTATTTATTGCATTTCTTTCCATACCATCTGTAACTAATATCTTCATCATCTTATTATCCCCCTGAACTAAATCATATCTATTACTACTTACTTAAATTTCTTGTTTTTACCCTAGCTTTTTTGAAAGTCCAATCAAATTTTCGTCAAAAATCCCATAATTATTATTAAATTTAGGACTCCAAATATGCTTTTTTAATTAAAAGCCTAAAATTTCGTCTATTGTATCCAAAAGATACTGAATATCCTCTAGCTGGTAGTCACCCATATGAGATATTCTAAATGTTTTTTCTTTTAAATCGCCATAGCCATTTGCTATCTGCATTCCTTTTTCCATTAATTTTGAATTTAACTGTGATATATTTATATTTTGAGTGTTCTTTATGACTGTTAGTGTGTTTGATAAATGATTCTTGTCAGTGAATAATTCGAAGTGTTTTTGAGCCCAGGCCCTAACTAAGTTGGCCATTTCCTCATGTCTCTTGAACCTTTTGTCCAAGCCCTCTTTTAAGATATTGTCAAGTTGATAGTCCATCGCAAACATGTGTGATAATGAAGGTGTTGAAGGGTATTGATAATTCTTTTTCTTAAGATACTTATACATTGCTAGTAAATCGAAGTATGTTCCTCTGAATTCTACTGTTTCAGCCCTCTTGATTGCCCTTTCAGAGAATGTACATATTGCCATTCCTGGAGGAAGTCCCAAGGCTTTTTGAGTTGATGTTATCAGGATGTCTATCCCTAGTTTATCGACCTCAATCTTTGCCCCGCCTGCTGAGCTTACAGCATCTACACAAAAGATTACATCTTTATACTTGTTTACTACTTCAGCTATTTCTTCAATCGGATTTGTAATCCCAGTAGAAGTTTCGTTGTGCTGAACTGCAATTAAATCATACTGACCGGTTGCTAGAGCTGTCTCTACCATTTCCGGCGTGATTGCCTTACCCATATCCACATTATACAAGTCTGCCTTGACATTGTTTGTCACTGCCATCTTATACCATCTATCTCCAAATGCACCACAGGAGAACACAGCTGCCTTTCTGGATGTGCAGGATCTGATAGCACCTTCCATTAGGCCCGAACCGGACGATGTGGACAATAGTATCTCACTTTCTGTATAGAATAGTTTTTGTAGCTTCTTGCTAACGCTTTCTTGTAAAGCACTCGCATCCTTTCCTCGGTGACCAATCATTGGCGTCGCCATTTTTTCTAATACATCAGGCATGACGTCTATTGGACCGGGAATAAATAGTTTCCTAGCCATTACTCTAACCTCCTTTGCTAGATTTAAATTATCTATATTCTAAACCCATCAAGCCTATCTGTCAATACAAAAAATGAATTTTTTGTATTTTTTATTTCAAAAATCTCATTTTTATAACATTTTTCTAGTTATCTTTATTATTTTATCGCATAAAAATATGGACCCTTAAAGCTTTTAAAATTAGGCTTTTTGGTCCATATATCATTTTTTGGCTTGGGTTTATTCCTTATTTTTACTCTTATACTTAAAAACTCAAACGGCTCTAATCTTGCATTTTTGATATACAAGCCTTAGGATAAAATTATATATTTTTCAGGTCCTCGGGATAGTCTACACCTAGGAGGAATAGACCCTGTGGTGGAGCTGTATGTCCTGCCCTTCCCCTTATTCCAGACCCTATAATATCTTTCATGCTTTCTCTTATCTTCCCCCTGCCTATGTCCACCATAGTTCCTGCTATTATCCTTACCATATTGTAGAGGAAGCCATTACCCTCAACCTCTATAATTATAAGGTCTCCATCCTTATATATGTCTGCCCTATATATGGTCCTAACTGTCGACTTGATATCTGACCCACTACTCATAAAGCCCTTGAAATCATGTTGGCCTACTAGGTGGCCTATCTCCCTCTTCATCCTATCAAAGTCCAAATCATACTTGACCTGGTAGGCAAAGTCCTTCAGAAAGGGACTCCTAAGCCTAGACGGGTAGATCTGGTACCTATAGGTCTTTTTGTGGGCTGAGTGTCTAGCGTGAAATCCAGGCTTGACCTCTTGAGCCCTTAAGACTGCTATATCCTTGGGTAGTCTGTTGTTTAAAACCTCTGGTATCTTGTCTATTGGTATAGTGGTATCCACTGTGAAGTTTGCCACCTGGCCTAGGGCATGGACACCTGCGTCTGTCCTACCTGACCCTGTTATACTTATGTTCTTTTTATTAAAGGCCTGCATACAGGCATATTCCAACTCTCCCTGTATACCCAGTGAGTCTGGTTGCCTTTGCCAACCACAAT
Source organism: Peptostreptococcus sp. (assembly GCF_977045075.1). Classification (NCBI taxonomy): domain Bacteria; kingdom Bacillati; phylum Bacillota; class Clostridia; order Peptostreptococcales; family Peptostreptococcaceae; genus Peptostreptococcus; species Peptostreptococcus sp. Next base: position 5,458 of record NZ_CDRRTB010000012.1, read on the forward strand.
ACTTGGTCCCCTCATAGGCCACTACAAGCATTATATTTTTTTCTGCCATATTTTTCCTTCCTCTTGCACCTATATTCGTCTAGCTTATCCAAATATTTTCTTTATCTTCCTATTTGTACTGATATATGCTACTTTACACTTATTTATGCTCGGTTACACTGCTTTATACTGCATATATTATACCACACTTATGACCTATATAGTAGTTGTTTCAAAGACCCTCCTGGTCCCCCTCCTTTTCTTAGCCCCCTTATATAAAAATAAGTCAGTTTAAATTAAGTTTTTATGGTAAAATAGTAGTATGGCATAGGATAGCATGCATGAAACTTCACCTTTTTTCTGGAGTATCATGTAAAAATACACCTGTAAAAAGGTTGAGATATAAAGTCTTGTAGGCTAACTGTTGCCCAAAGAGGAGTCTTTAATAAAAAGTGAAATTGGCATTTATGGTAAGTAGTAATATTTCCACCCAGGTATAAAAACTTGGCATAATGCTATTCACCCTTTCACTTAGCGCCAGACTGTAGAAATACAGTTAACGAGGACAGGGTTATCGAAAATTCGGCGGATGCCCTGCGGTGAACTAGCATCGATAGAAAACTTATAAAAAACAGGAGTAATTCTGTAACAAAGGATTTTTTCATCTAGTGCTCTTCTTTATAAGTAAAATTTAGGAGGAAGTAATAGAATGTGTGGAATAGTAGGTTATTTTGGAAAGAAGAATGCAGCAGACGTCATTGTGGATGGTCTTGCTAAGCTGGAATATAGGGGCTATGATTCTGCCGGTGTTGCTATAAACACTGGAGATGGCCTTGAAATAAGGAAATTCCAAGGAAGGCTAGCTGTACTTTCAGATAGCTTAAAAGAAAAAAATATAGAGGGACATGTTGGTATAGGTCACACTAGGTGGGCCACTCATGGTGAGCCATCAGACGCCAATGCCCATCCCCACTTTAACGAGGCTGGTACTTTGGCAGTAGTTCACAATGGTATCATTGAAAACTACCTTGACTTAAGGGCTGAACTTGAAGCTGAAGGGGTAAAGTTTAGATCAAAAACTGATACAGAGGTAGTTGCCCACCTATTGGACAAGTACTATGAAGGAAATCTACTAGATGCAGTATATGCAACTATAGCTAGGTTAAAGGGTGCCTATGCTCTTGGTGTCGTATCTGCAAATGACAAGGACGAATTGGTAGCAGTTAGGAAGGACAGTCCACTAATTGCTGGTGTAGGAGATGGTGAAGCCCTTATAGCTTCTGACATCCCTGCCGTACTTAAATATACAAGAGATATATACTATCTTGATAACGGAGAAGTAGTTCATATTAAGGGTGGAGATATTAAGATTTACAACTCTGACAGACAACTAGTAGATAAGAAGCTTCACCATGTTGACTGGGATATAGAGGCTGCTGAAAAGGGCGGCTACTCTTGTTTCATGGAAAAAGAAATATTCGAACAGCCAAGAGGTATCAAGGAAACACTTGAAAGAAGACTAGACAAGGACGGAAAGATAGTCCTTGATAGTATAAAGATGACTAAGGAAGACCTAGAAAATATTAACAGAATCTATATAGTTGCCTGTGGTACTGCCTACCATGCAGGTGTCCTAGGTAAGACAGCTATGCAGAAGTTAATGGGTCTCCCAGTAATTACTGACATAGCATCAGAATTTAGGTACAATGACAACTTTGTGGATGAACATTCCCTAGTAATCCTAGTTAGCCAGTCTGGAGAAACTGCAGATACTTTGGCTGTACTTAGGGACTCAAAGTCTAAGGGGGCAAGGATCCTAGCTGTAACAAATGTGGTTGGTTCATCAATAGCCAGAGAGGCTGATGATGTATTCTATACTTGGGCAGGTCCAGAGATAGCTGTAGCCTCAACTAAGGCCTACACTACTCAGATCATTTCCCTATATATGATAGCCCTTAATTTCGCCCTAGAAATGGGCAAGATTAGCCAGGACTACTATATGGATATGATTAAGAAGATGTCTGGTCTACCAGAAAAGATTGAGGCAGTCCTTGAAAATATGTCTGATGTAGAAGTAATTGCCGATGATATAGTAAACAAGCACAATGCCTTCTTCCTAGGTAGGGGTATAGACTATGCCCTAGCAATGGAGGGTTCTCTAAAACTTAAGGAAGTATCATATATTCATGCTGAGGCCTTTGCTGCTGGCGAGTTGAAGCACGGTACTATAGCCCTAATTGAAGATGGAACTCCTGTAATATCCCTAGCTAGTCAGCACGACCTATATGAAAAAATGGTCTCAAATATGGAAGAAGTAAGGGCCAGGGGTGCCTATGTAGTGGCGATTACCCAGGAAGGTAACACAGGTGTAGAAAAGGTTGCTGAAAGAGTTATCTACATACCTAAGACAGATGACCTCCTATCACCTATAGTGGCTGTTATACCAATGCAGATACTTGCCTTAATGGTATCTAGCAAGAAGGGACTAGATGTTGACAAGCCAAGAAATCTTGCCAAGTCAGTAACAGTTGAATAATTTTGGCTCTATGTCAAATAACATTGGTGATAATTTAAATCAACAAAATCTATTAAATTATGCGGCAACATCCATAGCAAATTGATAGCTATGGATGTTGCCCTTTTGTATCTTATACCTTTCCATTAGTATTATCCTTGCCTTAACTTCTATATCCCTTTTAACTGCCTAATCAGCAGATTGACCATAGAAGGCTAATTTACAGAAAAAATTATATATATTCAAAAGATTATTCTCTATTACGTTTCAATATTACAATTTGAAAAACTAGAGATATTACAAATATAAATATTAAACAAGAAAAAATACTCATGTAATCCATTAAAAAGTGAATATCTGTTTTATCACTTTGCTCTCCTAAGTATCTAAGATAGTTTATATATCCCTTCTTGATACCAGTAACAAGAGAAACAGAACTGCATATAAAGGCTATAAATAAGCCTTCATACAAAAATATCTTTAAAACTTGTTTCTTACTCCCCCCAATTGCTCTAATTGAATTTATCTCCTTTTCCCTAAATATTATGGTAAGTTTAACTGCAAAAAACATGGAAATTGTCATCAGTAATAGTAGGACAGACATGTTGATATATTTGACATTCCTATATAAAATTCTTGATGTAATAGCATTCTTATCTTTAAAGTACTTAGCATTGAATATGGTAAAATCTTCATTCCTTGCAAACAAATTGTTTATATAGTTTTCTCCTTTAGTGTCTTTTGCATCAAAATATATGCTCAAAGCTTCTTTTATACCAGTTATTTTCTTAAGAAATTCTTCACTGACAATCACCATTGGGTGATCAAACTCTGCACTTATACTCTTATACTTTTCATCATATTCATGAGTAATAATATTTTTTGATTCTAACTTAGAATATCTTTCTCTATCCTTATCATAGACCTTGTATTTTAGTTCAAGACTTGTTGGCATACTAGAAAATATCTTCATATCAAGACCCATATCTCTGTTCCTAAATCCATTTATCAGTATAAAACCAGAGGTATTCAAAATCTTAATATCATCATCAGTTAAGACTGCCTTTTTGAACAAGTCCTCTCTTTCGGCCTTGCTTATCCCCCTTAAAAGTATATTTAATTCATACATACTATCCCTTTTAACAGAATCTCCAAGCATTTCTAGATAATACTTATCCAGATTTTTAGTATTTATATTTATAAAAGCTTCTGTGCCATACTCATATTTGGTATTAGTGATCTTGTTTTTGAATTTTGGGTCATGAATTAAAGTATTCTTATTACCTAAATACGAATTGTTCTGAAGGCCATAGTTTCTATACATATTAATCTGATCGAACCTAGTTCTGTCAGAAAACTGTGCATCATTTTTTTCAATGTTAAAATATGAAATAAAAATATTCCCAAACATAATCATAATTATCATAGGTATAATATACCTCTTTAAAGATGATATAAAGTAACTAAAGGACATTTTTACTAGGTTATCACACTTGGCACCTGCTTTTATCCTCTTTAGGAGCAGATTATTATAGCTACTACTAGTACCTCTTAGCATATCCCCCCTTATAATTGTAGTGGTCTCATATATCGTTATTGATATTAAACTAATTGCAGATACAAGAGATGAATTTACAATATCCTTGAACGATATATACATTTTTTTGTCAATTATGTCAAATTCCGCTACAAAGCCTGTAAGATCTTCCCCCTGTATAAGTATCTTTGATAATATACTACCCAGTAATATTCCTATAACCGTTGAAAAAACTATTATAGAAATATTTTCTATAAACATACTCTTTACTATTCTTTTCTTTTCTCCGCCAATTATCTGAACAGTAGAAATTATTTTTTTCCTATCTTCAAAGACTAGAAGGTAGATTAGAAAAATTACTAGACAAGATGATATTATTATTGGTTTAAATAGACGTATGGCATCATCAGTTGCATTAATAAAAGAATCGCTTATCTTATCAGATAGTTGGTTTGACTCAACCCTACTATCACCACCAAAAATATTTGTGTTCATTTCATATATTATCGATGAAGCACCCCTACCCCTATTGAAATTTAAATATGCATCATAACTAGTTTTCCCACTTGGTAGATAACTCTCACTTGTGAAAATTTGGTTTGTATCCGATACCTGTAGTTTTTCAAGAATCTCTTGGGTTCTTTTGTCCCTTTCATAAACACCCACAATTTTAAAATCACTGTCACTATTTATAAGTTCATGTTTTCCATTGTCGATATAGTCTTTAGTGATTATGCCTGATATATTTTTTCCATACTTATTTTTTAACAGGGACTTATTACTTACAATTATTTCATTTTTATTATTAGGTGATCGACCTTCTACTATCTTTATCTTCTCTAAATTTAATATTTCAGAGTTGTAGGTTCTTATATCGTATTTAGTAGCCTTATTATTCTCCCTAAATTTTCCTATATTTTTTTGAGCATATAAGGCTTTAACATTCTTGTTTTTATACATACTATCCAATTCATTTTTGCTAATATCTTTTGCAATCCCATCGTACTTACTTTTATATTTATTTAAATAGGCGATAGTGTTTATACATTGGCTCTTTACTACTATTATAGGAGTGAATACTAGTACAAAAGTTGCTATAATCGTAATTACCATCAGTACATATACTGATATTCTTTTTTTCATGTATTCTTTCATTATTTTGTAGTATACGTTCATATTATCGTTCCTTTCTTAAACGTCTGTAAATAACCTGAACAATTTGATCTATCGCATAAAAATCTTCATAGTATAAGTCATAAAGACTAACATTTAGTTCAATTGCTATTCTGTCCAGCAAGTTAATTATTTTATGTTTTCCTATTCCTGTTATATTATTAAATACGGTTGATTGTATAATCAATTTGCACAACTAAATTTTAACACAAAAAAGAGAAACTTTAAACACCTAAGCGAGTATGAAAGAGGAGAAATTTATGCTATGATCAAATTAGGTTGCTCAATATCTTCTATTGCCAGGCACCTAAATATGAAGCACCCCTTAGGACTGTATATTCTATCCCCTTGATATTTTCTTTTTTGTTCCCTAAAATTACTAAATTCTTATCGTTAATTCCCAAGATTTCTCTTATACTGGCATTAGAACACATATCATTTCTCCTTGTTTTTTATTTTGTGCGATTTAAATTATACACGAGATTTGATGTGTGTTCCTATTTTTTTGCAAAAAATTTAGCGTTGGGAGAGAATTTTCTCTCACCAACGCTAAATATTATACAACCGATTAAAATTGATTTGAAAATTTAATTCGTCAATGTTAATTGACAAACAGTCACTTTTACTAGTTGAGTATAGATACTGGTCTTAAAGTAGTCATATATTTTTCTATACTAGATGGAGAACAAACCTGGCTATTAGGGTCGCCAACATGATTGATATGATTGTTCTCTCAAGGAATATTACAAATAATTCCCATACCCTAACTGGTATCCTAGTACCAACTATTAGGGCTCCTACCTCACTCATGTAGATCAACTGTGTTACTGATACAGTAGCTACAACGAACCTAGTCAATTCACTAGAGATTTCCTTACTAGCTATGATAGATGGAACGAACATATCAGTGAAACCTACCAACATAGTCTTAGATGCAGATACTGCTTCTGGCAACTGGATTAGGTTTAGTAGGGGGATAAATGGCTTACCTAAAATTTCAAATATTGGAGTATAGTTTGAAAGTATTAGGGCTATTGTACCAAAGCCCATAACGACTGGCATTACACCTATCCACATGTCAAGGGCATTTTTAAGGCCATTCTTCAGGAAATTCTTAAGGCTAGCATTGTGCCTAGCTGTCATAACAGCCTGGTGTAGGGCCCAACTAAAGTAGGTTTCGCCTTCAGGTATACTCTCATCAAGAGCCTCTCCACCCTTGTAGTAGTCGTTCTTCTTTAATGATAGGGGCGGTATTCTAGGAACTATAATAGCACAAACCACACCTATAAAGCATATAGTTAGGTAGTAAGGCACGAACATATGGGCCATATTTACCTGCTTTAAAACTACTAGACAGAAGGTGATTGATACTGCTGAGAAGGTAGTCGATATAATTGAAGCTTCTCTAGCTGAGTAGTAACCCTCTTCATACTGTTTGGCTGTCAACATTACACCCAGGGTACCATCACCCAACCATGATGTAAAACAGTCAACTGCAGACCTACCTGGTAGGGTAAAGACTGGTCTCATTATCTTGGCTAGCAGGGTTCCTACAAATTCCAATAGACCGAAGTCAAGTAGGAGTGGCAGCAACAGACCTGCGAATACGAAGATAACGATTAGGGTAGTCAGAAGGTCTCCCAGTATAAAATTACCTGTATCTGATGAAATGATGTACTCAGGTCCCACCTTGAAGTAACTCATCGTTATAAATATTCCTGCCAAAACCCTAGTTATAGTCCAAAAAGTTGTCTGTACGAATAAGCCCTTGGCAAAATCTGACTTTGGCTTGTAGATATTCAGCTTTGTAAGTAGACTTCCCAAGGCTGATATCAAGACAATTATCAATATAAGTGTAGGTAGTATGCTACCAATGTTATTTTGTATAAATGATGCTACAAAGGCAATAGGTATAGTTATCTTATCCTGGTTTATCTCAGGATCATATTCCTTTATAGGCAGCATAAAAAGTATAATACCGATTAGCGAGGGTATTACGAATTTCAATATGTCAGAAGGAGTATACTTTTTTCCTGCTGGCAAGTTGGTATTCTTTTGTTCTTCCTGCATTTTGCACCTCTCTTTAATTTATTTTTACAACCAATTATATAATAGCATAATTTTAACAAAATAAAAAGTGACTTATGAAAGTCCTTTCTATTATTAAATGTTTGAATAATTAATATCAATTATCAATAGTTTTTGTTAGTTTTGACTTCTTTCTTACATTTGTCCCTAAGGGAAATAGCCTTTCATCACCTTTTTATACTTTCTCTTAAGGCACCAAATGGTATACAGCAACTCTATCTCAGCCCAAAATCCCCAATACTCCCCTGATATTTTTAGCAGGTATCTGGCCTGGTGCAGATTCTTCAAGAACTGAGGCAAAGGTCATGTCCGAACCAAAGACACCACCAGCTAATCTGGATATGGTCCCCATCTGACCCATCGATACTGTAATAAGGGACTGGTCTGGGTGCTTTGACTTTACCTGGCTAGTGGCTCCTAGTAGGTTCAAGACATCCTCTGGGCAGGTCGGCATCAAGGCTATCTTGGCTACATCTGCCCCCATTCCTATCATAGTCTCTAACCTAGTAACTATCTCTTCCATGGCTGGTGTAGAGTTAAAGTCATGGTTTGACAGTATACTTGTAAGGCCCTTGTCCTTGGCTAAGGCAACTAACCTTACCACTCTTTCCTGCTTTCTCATATATTCAATATCTATGGCCTCTGCCAGCCTATCCTCTATTATTTTTTCTAGTAGTCCAAAGTATGTCGCCTCACTAGGTTCTACATTACCCCCCTCATTTTTTGTCCTAAGGGTAAGAATTAGGGGCTTATTTAACCTGTTTTTTATTAGGCCTATCAGGTCCTTTAATCTTGTATAATCCTCAAGACCCTCAAAGTAGTCTATACGAAATTCAACTATGTCAAAATCTAGGCCTGCCATCAAGTCTAGTTCCCTATTTATTCCTTCTTCGTCCCTTGCAACCAGGGGTATGCATATCTTGGGCAAGCCCTGGCCAAGGACTATATTACCTATCTTTGCCATCTATTTATCCTCCCCTATCAGTGTCAGCCTATCCAGCAGAATTTCTATATTTTCCCTACTGGTGGCCAGGTTTATCCTGATAAAGCTGGCGTATTTTTGGCCACCAAACCAGGACCCAAAGTCAACTGCCAGACCACACTTATTTTTTATAGTATCCTCTATACCATCTGGACCAAGATAGGCCCCTAGGTCTAACCAGGCCAGGTAGGTCCCTTCTAATGGAGTCAACCTTGCTTCTGGAAGCCTTAGTTCTAGGACTTCTTTAAGCAAGGAGTAATTGGCCCTTATAAGACCTAAGACCTCTTCTAGCCAATCCCTACCAGCTTCGTAGGCAGCTTGAACAGCAATATAACCAAAGGCATTACCAGAGCCACTACGGATTTTTTCCGTAAAGACATCATACTTGGACCTTAAATCTTCATCTTCTATGATTACAAAAGAGTTCTGGCAGGCAGCCAGATTAAAGGTCTTAGTAGCCGCTGTAAGAGTCACCAAAATTTTACTGTAGTCACCCAGGCTTGCTGCTGGGTATTGGACCTTGTCACCAATAATAATATCCTGGTGGATTTCATCGGCAATCACATATACACCATTCCTTTTGCATATATCTAAGAGTCTGACCAATTCATCCCTATCCCAGACCCTACCTACAGGGTTGTGGGGTGAACATAGGATAAATAGCTTGACTCCCTGGTCTAGTATTTTCTCCTCAAAATCTTCAAAATCTATCCTATAGTAGCCATCCTTATTTATCAGGTGGCTTTCAACTAGGGCCCTCTTGTTAGAGGTCACAACCTGCTTAAATGGATAGTAGACAGGAGGTGTAATAATTACCGGATCGCCCTCTTTTGTCAGGGCGTTTATTATCCAAGAAATCGCTGGAACCACACCTGGGGCAAACCTAATCCACTTCTTGTCGACCTTATATCCGTGGTACTTGTACTCCCAATCTATAAAGGCCTTGGCATGCCCCCTATCTGGTAGGCTATATCCAAATACACCTTCTTCAACATACTTGTGGAGGGCTTCTTTGACGCAACCGGGCACCTCAAAGTCCATATCTGCTACCCAAAGTGGTAAGAGGTCTTTTTGACCAAATATATTTTTTAAATTGTCCCACTTTACAGAGTTTGTATTTTTTCTATCCCTATACTTAACCAGATTCATTAGCCTACCTCCTAATATTTTATCTTATGGTCTTTTTATCTTTTATTACCTTATTCTCTTATTCTCTTGATTGACCTTATAGCCTTAATGTCTTTATAGTCCTATTATAGCATATGACCCCGGCTTTATCTAAGCCCATAATAAAAGGACCCCTTATCACATTTGAACAGGGATCCTACTAATCAAGCTTGCACTCAATTCACTATATGAATTTTATAAATCTTGAGCCTATCATCAGTAGTAAGAAGGCAACCATTACAAAGTCTGCCATATAGTCATTCTTACCCAAGATACTCTGCTTCATCTTGGTCCTATTATCTCCCCCACGGTAGCACCTAGCCTCCATGGCCCAGGCCAACTCGTCAGCCCTCCTAAAGGCAGATACAAACAAGGGTATCAGTAGGGGTACCATATTCTTGGCCCTTGAAACTATATTCTTACTCTCAAAATCGGCCCCTCTAGACATCTGGGCCTTCATTATCTTATCTGTTTCATCCAATAATGTAGGTATAAACCTCAAGGCTATAGTCATCATCATAGCCAGCTCATGGGCTGGAAAACCAAACCTCTTAAGTGGAGCACAGGCATTTTCTATACCATCTGTCAAGGATATAGGTGATGTAGTCAGGGTCAATATAGACGTACCTGCTACCAATAGCACTAGCCTAAATGCCATAAATATTGCTGTTCTAATACCATTTGTATATATCTTCAGAAAGCCTAGGGCAAAGACTAGGTCCCCTCCCTTTATGAAGAAGATATTTATTACAAAGGTGAATAGGATAATCCACCTAAGTGGCTTTATACCCTTGGCTATATACTTGATAGGTATATTAGCCATCCTAGAAACCACATATATCAATAAAAACATAAAGGCATATGGATAGAACTGGTTGACCACAAATATCGCCACCATAAATAGGAGTGTGGCCAATAATTTGGTCCTAGCATCTAGTGAATGTATGGGAGATTTTACAGGGTAAAACTGCCCAAGTGTTATATCTTTAAGCATTTGTAGACCCTCCCTTTTCCAATAGACATCTCTCTATCTCTGCTTTTACTTCTTCTATGGTTATTACATCTGTCCTGACATCGTAGCCAGCCTCATTAAGCTTGATGGCCAGCTCCAGAACCTGGGGTATATTTAGACCCATACCCCTTAGTCTATCTGCATTTTCCTTGAAGACCTCTCTAGGACTTCCCATGATCTCAAGTCTGCCCTTGTTCATTACCATTAGGGTGTTTACTAGCTTGGCCATATCATCCATACTGTGAGATGAAAGGATTACAGTCATATTATTGTTGGCATGTAGGCTCCTTATTAAGTCGAAAATTTCATCCCTACCACCTGGGTCTAGACCTGCTGTAGGCTCGTCTAGAATCAAAACCTCTGGCTCCATAGCTATAACTCCAGCTATAGCTACCCTACGCTTTTGTCCACCAGATAATTCAAATGGAGACTTGCCTGAGAAATGGTCATAATCTAGGCCTACATCTGCCATGGCCTTTCTGACCCTCCTGTCTACCTCTGCTTCATCTAGGCCTAGGTTTTGTGGACCAAAGGCTATATCCTTGGCTACAGTTTCTTCAAATAGCTGATATTCAGCATACTGAAAAACTATACCCACCCTCTTTCTTATATCTGTGAGGTTCTGGTCCTTCTGGGTTATGTCAAAACCGTTTATATATATTTTTCCACTACTTGGCTTCATCAAGCCATTTAAATGTTGGATAAGGGTAGACTTACCTGAACCAGTATGACCTATTAGGCCTACAAAGTCCCTGTCCTGGATTTCAAAACTGACATCATCCAGGGCCCTATGCTCAAAAGGCATACCCTCATCATAAATATATGTTAAATTCTCTACCTTAATTGACATAGTTCACCCACCATTTCATCAACAGTCAGTATATTATCCCTGATATCTAGTCCATCCTTCTTTAGTAGGTGGGCTAGTTCAGTCATATATGGTACATCTAGACCTATTTCCTTTAGCCTAGTCACATTGGAAAATACCTCTCTAGGAGTCCCCTCTAGGGCCAATTTTCCCTTTTCCATTACTATTACCCTGTCAGCCTCCACAGCTTCTTCCATGAAGTGGGTAATATGTAAGACTGTTATATTGTATTCCTTATTCAATCTCTTGATTGTGTTCATGACCTCCTGCCTTCCAGAAGGGTCCAGCATAGCAGTAGCCTCGTCAAATATTATGCACTCCGGTCTCATAGCTATTATACCTGCTATAGCTACCCTCTGCTTTTGACCCCCTGATAGGAGGTGGGGCTGCCTTTCCCTCAAATCATACATATCTACATTTTTTAGGGCTTCATCAACCCTCAACCTGATTTCTTGTGGATCTATAGCCAGGTTTTCACAGCCAAAGGCCACATCCTCTTCAACAATAGTCGCTACAATCTGGTTGTCAGGGTTCTGAAATACCATACCTGCAGTCTGTCTTATATCCCATAGGTATTTTTCGTCCTTGGTATTCATACCCTTTATATTTATATCTCCACTAGTTGGCACCAAGATGGCATTTAGGTTCTTGGACAGGGTAGATTTACCCGATCCGTTGTGACCTATTATGGCCACGAATTCACCCTTCTTGATATCTAGATTAAAGTCATCTATGGCACGATAAGTGGTTTCATCACTTGTATATTCAAATATTAAGTTATCGACTTTTATTATATTTTCCATTCGTTCCTCCACAATACGCACACTTATCTAATCATTATATCATATATTGGACCAATATTTACGTCCTATATATATTTTCTATAGGTCAAGTCCTATTTTAAGGAATTTTTAACCCCTTTTCACTGGTCCACCATGGACTCTCAGAAAACATTGATATTATTGATAGTGCCGACAATTAATTATATCAAAAATCCTGATTTTTTTCTATCTTTCAGGCCCAGTGATTAGAATTTGTGGTAAAATATACTTGCTAAACTACTAGGAGGTGAAATAATGGAATCTAGTAGACAAATGTCTGAATCAGTGCGTATAGGAATATTTCTTACAATGGCTGGTGGCTTTATGGATGCCTATTCATATATCTGTAGGGGCAAGGTCTTTGCTAACGCCCAAACCGGTAACATAGTCCTCTTGGGCCAGAGTCTGGCTGAAGCTAATTTTCATGATGCACTTAAGTATATATTGCCAATCATATCTTTTGCCCTAGGTGTCTACCTATGTCAAAAAATCCAATTGACCTACAAGTATAGACAAAGAATCCATTGGCGTCAAATTGTCTTGGCCCTGGAAATTCTCTTCGTCATAATAATTGGCTTTTTGTCCAAGGACTACGACAGCCCTGCCAATATGCTAATTTCTTTTGTCTGTGGCATGCAGATTATTGCCTTTAATAAGTTTCATGGCAATGCCTATGCGACTACCATGTGCACAGGTAACCTAAAAAGTGCTACAACACTTCTATGTAAATACCAGGCCACAGGAGACGAGGATCTTCGTATAAGGAGCCTTTACTACTTCCTTTTTATCTTTGTTTTTGCCCTTGGTGCAGCCATTGGTGCCCTTGTGACTGGTCTGGTCGGTCTAAGGTCTATCTGGTTTGTTCCAGTTCTACTTTGTGCGGGATTTTTTATGCTGTTTAAAGAAGAGGCTAAAGATATATTCTGATTTATAGAGACTTAAAAAATATTTTTTATAAGGAGTTATATATGAGACTAACCGTTAAGAAGGTCGGCGTATCCATGATGATACTGGCCACATTTTTCTGGGGTTATATGGGTATATCAAGTAGGTATCTCAACCATATCAGCCTACGTTCTGTGGATATATCCTTTATAAGGGCCTTATCCGCTGCAATTATGCTTACTATATATTTATTTTTTAGAAAGAGGTCAGCCTTTAGGCTACCAATCAAGGGCATCCTTTTCGCATGTCTTTATGGAATTATATGCTTTGCCATTGGTATGTCCTTTTATAGCTTGTCTGTAGATAACATTCCTATAAGTGTTGCTACTGTACTGATGTTTTCAAATCCAATATGGGCGACCCTTTTTGGTAAGATTTTTTTTGGAGATCCAATCAGCAAGAAGAAACTAGTTATTATGGTACTCTGTCTAATCGGCTGTATGTGCATTATAGATGTATTTTCAGCCAGGGGGGCCGAGCTGAATATGATTGGTGTCCTAGCCGGAATCCTCAACGGTATGACCTTCTCCTTACAGATAGTCCTACCAAGATTTGTTGAAAATAAGCTATCCAAGGATAGTCTCCTTTTCTACGGATTTTGGGCTGCTACCATTTGTCTAGCCTTCTTTGTGGATATAGGAGATATCACTAGCAAGGTGGCCAATTCAGGCAGGCCGTATTTTTACATAGCCCACCTTTTGGCTATAGGTATCCTTTGTACCTTTGTTGCTATCACTCTTTACGTCAATTCAACAAAGTACATTGGTACATCCCTACCAAGTATGATGTCTGCCCTAGAGCCAGTCTTTGCTAGTATAATAGCCTATATGGTATTTAGCGAGGTCATGAAGCCTATCCAGGTTATGGGCGCAGTTATTATAATTGCTTCTGTTGTAGCCCTGGAGGTCGATATCAAGAAAATTATAAGTATCCGTGTACTGAGACACTCAGTATAAGCTAAGGGCCACCCTTTTTCACAACACTGTGTTTGGGTGGCCCTTATTAGTTATTATTTAGGCCTAGAGATCATAGACCCTTTCCACAAGCTTTAAAACTATATAGAAGCTTATAAAATACAGGATTAAAAATATGACTTCACTGGCTACTGTTATAGCCACTAGTCCAGTCTTATACAAGACTACCCTTATCGTAATCCATATAAAACCATTCCACCCCAAAACTCTGCATGCCCTTAGCTTCCTCTTTTCCAAGTTGGATTTTTCTTCCGAGCTCATAGTTGGTTGGGAGTCTTCACCCTTGAAGACCTTAGTATAGTGGTCTAAATCTGGTGATTCTTGCTTTATATTCTCCTTATACTTTATTTCTAAATTCTTATTTTCATTTTTTTCTAAAGACATGACTACCTCCTTATTTATAAACGGTATATTTTTCTGTTTCTTTTCAATTTTTACTAATCAAAAAACCAAAATCTATTATATTTCCCCAATTTCTATCTATTTTTATTACTTTTCTTATGCATTTTTTAATTTTTCTATATTTTTTATAGGTCTTCCTGTGTTATAATAGTTGTATTGTGTTTACAGGAGGAATTTATGATAAAAAAAGAAGATGCAAAGAAACCGATCCTGTTTATTTCTTTTGTCCTAGAATACCTGCTAGCATTTATACTTATAGTTTCTGTTTTTCTAGGCATATTTGATACTCTTAGGATCATTTTTACTACTTATATAATCAATTTTAGCAAACCTATAGACTATTCGCAATTAAATTATATTTTTGCCCAAATACTACTTTTAGTTATAGGTGTGGAGATTGCCATAATGCTTGCCCTACACAAGCACTCTGCCCTATTAGAGGTTCTTCTATATGGTATAGCTAGAAAGATGCTCCTTTTACCAAAGGACCACGGTATGGTAGATATTATTTTGGGTGTGATATCAATAGGTCTTCTATTCCTAATACAGAAGTTCCTAATTAATCGTAAGAATGATATATCAACAAGCTTTAAAGACGAAGAAGACTAGCCGATGGCTAGTCTTCTTTATACTTATGTACTATATTCATATTTTGGGCCCTATATTCACATAGTTTATACTGACTTAAATCGTCCTATTTGCCTATAATATCCCTAAAGTCATCTAGGTTAAAGGCCGATCTTTTTCCTCTTAATAGCTTGTTGTTGGCCTCTGACATTGAGCTTGATTCAACACCGTGCATAGTCCTTATCTTCTGGTCACTAGTCTGCATATTCTTTATTTCGAATTTAGTTTCTCGTTCATAGGTATGCCTAGCATTTGAATTTCTATACCCCATATACATTACCATAAAGTAGATAAAGCCTAGTAGGTAGAATATCCAAGTATAGTCTGAATCTCTAGTCTGACTCATAGATAAGATAAAGCCAATCAATATACCAAATATCTCCACTATTGCTGACATAAATACCAGCCTTCCCATATTTATAGGAACACTTCCCATAGTCTCCTTAGTCCTTGCATTTACTGCGACATAATGGAGTACCTTCTGGCTTCCCTTGGTCTCCATATAGGAATATAGCCAAACTGGTAGATAGGCAGCAGTCCAAGACTGGCCACTTATATTAAAGCTTTCCTTGTCCCACCTAACACCCCTGTCATACTTGTTTAGGGTCGAATTTGTCGAATATCTGGCTATATCAGATGCCTGTATATTCGACAGGTCCTTTAGGTCTTCTACATTTGTATCCCTCTTCTCAGATGTAAAGCCTTTTAGGTAGTTTGAATTATACTTAACCACATTATCTGTATCAAAAGGCATGATAGAGTTGATAATATTATTTGTCTTTGTCCTATTTGATACATCTAGCTTTTCTGAGCTAGATTCTATAGTTAAATCATCAATCTCTATATCAAAGCTTCTAGATACATTATATACATCTACATCATAGACAATCCTCTTTTTGTCATCAGACCCTACATTGTATTCACCAACAGTAACCTCACCAATACCACTAAGCTCCATATGGCCCTTCATGTCCACTATCATATAAGGTAGATAAACACCACTTATATTTTCAGTTGTAAATTCCCTCCTAAATCTAGGATGTGCAAAAAACTTCCTCCTACCTACAAAGCTTGCAATTCTATCTCTTGCCTCTTCCTTAGTAACCTTAAATGGTAGGATTACATCTGGAACTGCCCCATTGGCAATCTGGTTGTTGATAGATAGGGTATTTCTACACCAATGACACCTTGCCTGGGTAGATGATGTCGTGTCTATAACTACCTCAGCACCACAGGACTGACATTTTAGGGTGACCATATCCTGGGCATCCTCTTCAATCTTGCTAGCCCCTGCCCCTATACTTGTTCCTTCTAGGTCCTCTGGTCCCTTGTCCTCTACCAGGTCTGGCTCAAACTCAAACCTACAGAAGTTACACCTCAGCTTGCCAGTCTTGGGATTTACGCTTATATCTGTAGCACCGCATTTGGGACACTTGTTTTGGCCATCATCACTGGCTATTGTTCTTCCCTTATTTATACTCTCTCCCATGACTAAAACACTCCTATATTCCTAATAAGTCAAACCTTATTTTCTTGAATTCTTCTTCAGTTATTACACCCGCATCCAATAGCTTTTTCATTTCTATTAGCTTGGCTGTAGAATCTACCGGTTGCTGACCAGCCGCCTGGCCTGGATCTTGAGCCTGCTGCTGAACTGGCTCCTGTACTGGCTGCTGTGGCTGTGGGTTTTGGTTGAAGTTTGGCTGGTAAGAGCTTGGCTCATTTGACTGACCCATAGCATTCATGGTATTTATGGCTGCATTCATGCCCATTCCCATAAAGGCCATACCATTTCCACCACCTTTTTCTCCAGCTGCCTGGATACCCCTGGCTACAGACTGCTTCATAAATGAATCTCCCCTGCTTCCTGCTAGGGCATCTGCCGCCTTTACATCCTTCATTAGCTGCTTAGTATCTTCATCGTATTCGATTGATACAATTGCTGTCTTTACAATTTCTAGACCCCTTGTAGACTTCCACTGGTAGCCCTCTTCTACAGCAGCAGATAAGGACTGGGCAAAGCCAATCTGGTCTGACTGGATTTTTGAGATACGGTTGCCCTTGCTAGGATCATTTGTATACATTGAAAAGGCCGCCGAAAGACTTGATACTACTTCATTAAATAGCTGTTCAGAAGCATCATTATCCATATCCTGGAAATCAAAGAGACTTGCACCTGAAGTTAGGTATTTAACCGGTACAAAGTTCTTTATAAATAGGATAGGGTCTACAATCCTAAGGCTGTATGTACCCCTAGTTAGGGCTCCTACCTGTGTTCCAAAGAAGGCATCATCCCAATAAATCTCAGACTGAGTTCCAAACTTATTGTTTGGTATTTCCTTTAGGTTTACGTAGAATATCAGCTGGTTGGCCGCAGGTATACCACCAAATTTGAACTTTTCCCAAGACGACTTTACTAGTGAGTCTATAATACCATCTCCTGCGAATATAGACTTTGAATTTACATCCTGGTTGTTGTAAATATATCCACCTGGCTCAGTTATTATACCAGTAATTGCACCCTCCTGAACTGTCACAAGACCTGTTCCCTCTGGTACTATTATCTTACTTCCATTTGTAATTACATTGTCATTACCCTTGTAGTTTTCACCTCTACCCCTATTTGTCCCCATAGGAACTCCTGGGTAGATAGCTACGGTTGGGTTTACCCCTGGCATTGGACCATAAAAATCTAGCCACTGGTCTGCCAAAGTTCCACCTACTGCTCCCTTAATTGCTTGTATAAATCCCATCTTAAACCTCCTTATATTACAATTGATTTTAGATAAATTTCTTTCTTATTTATTTATATTATAACATATAGATAAAAAAACTCTAGACTTAATATTATTTACAAGGTTTTAAGCTTTTTTTCCTCCCTTTTTAAATACCTGCATATTGTACTTTGATTCCTTGTCTAGTAGGCTGACATCTATAATGAGTCCAAATCCTTAAACAAAAAAATACCAGGTTTGTGGTTTTATTAACTAAACCACAAGCCTGGTATATTTATCTCTTAGACCTATACTAATTCGATGAATGCCATTTCAGCAGCATCGCCTCTTCTTGGTCCCTTCTTTATTATTCTTGTATATCCACCATTTCTTTCAGCATACTTTGGTGCTATATTTTCGAATAAGTCACTAACTACTGTTTCATCTATTACATAAGCAAGAACCTGTCTTCTAGCGTGAAGATCTCCTCTCTTTGCAAGAGTTATCATCTTTTCAGCCATTCTTCTAGTTTCCTTTGCTCTAGTAACTGTAGTTTCTATTCTTCCTTCTCTTAGTAAACTAGTCACAAGGTTTCTTAACATTAAGTTTCTGTGAGCAGTTTCACGTCCTAATTTACGGTAAGTTGCCATCTATGTCCCTCCTTTACGTGATTTTTGAACAAATAAATTATTATTCTTCGTTAGGCTTTAACTTTAGGTCTAATTCATTTAGCTTCTGAATTACCTCTTCAAGAGATTTCTTACCTAAGTTTCTAACCTTCATCATATCTTCTTCAGACTTGTTTGATAGTTCTTCAACAGTGTTGATACCTGCCCTCTTCAAGCAGTTGTATGATCTAACTGACAAGTCTAATTCTTCTATAGTCATTTCAAGGACTTTTTCTTTCTTGTCCTCTTCTTTTTCTACCATTATTTCAACATTGCCTATATGCTCTGACAAGTCAATAAACAATTTTAAATGCTCTTCTAGTACTTTCGCAGCTAGAGACATTCCTTCCTGAGGATTAATACTTCCATTTGTCAAAACTTCAAGTGTCAGTTTATCGAAATCTGTCTTCTGTCCAACTCTAGTATTTTCAACATGGTAGCTCACCTTTTCAATCGGAGTATAGATTGAATCTACAGGCAATGTACCAATTGGCATACTATCGTTCTTGTTTTCTTCAGCAGATACGTATCCCCTACCCTTATTAACATGTATCTCCATATTCAACTTTGCATTTTCATCCAAAGTAGCTATGTGAAGGTCTTTGCTAATAATTTCAACTTCTGGAGGGCAGATTATATCTGCTCCAGTTACCTCGCAAGGTCCTACTGCCTGAATCTTTAATACTTTAGATTCCTCACCATCGATTGTCGCTGATAGTTCTTTCAAGGAAAGAATCATCTCAGTTACATCTTCTTTTACACCAGGTACTGTCGAGA